>DAOPKR010000097.1:0-17320 GCA_035391305.1 Draconibacterium sp. | reverse complement strand
GGGTTCCATTCAGTCCACATTTCTGTCCAGTCGTTTGTGCCGTCGAAAGCACCAACATAACTTACCTTCTCGAAGAAGGCGTTTTCAATCGTTTGGGCATTCATTCCTAAAACAAAAACGAAGATTGCCATAATAGAAAGTAAAGCTTTTTTCATGATTTCAATTTTTAAATTAATATGCATTACTGTTAAATTCAATTTTAAAGTTTATAGACCAAACTGAACGAAAGCGCCCGGTTTGGGAAATATTTCATTGTGTTTACCTCAACCGATTCGTCTGCACCATAATACTGTACAAACTGAACAGGATCGTTTATTAAATCCTGCAAGCCAATTTTAGCAGACAGGTGTTCGTTCATATTCTTTTGAACTGTTAAATCGAATGAATTACGCGGCAGTTCCCAGGTGTGTGGGTTGTTTGGCGTACCAACAAAAGCTATTCTTTTTCCGATTTTGTTGTAGGACAGGTTTACAATTAATCCATTGTTTTCACCCGAATAATTGATTCCAAGGTTGATAATATATGGCGACTGGCCTTGCATTACCCGTGTTTCTTCGCGGGCAAATGTCTGTTCTGTGGTGATTTGGCTTTTAATCAGCGAAGTATTAAAAATCAATGTAATGTCTTTTAAGTTGCGAATAAATCCGGTTGACGATTCAAGCTCTGTCAGGCGTTTTCGAACGTCAATTTCAATTCCCATACTTTTAGCTTTCTCTGTGTTGTAAGGTTTGTAATCATAACCCGTTCCTGCCGGAATCAGAAATATTTCGATGGGGTTTATAAAATCCTTGTAGAATCCGGCAACCGAAATTATTTCGCCGGGTTGGGGATACCATTCATAACGGATGTCATAGTTTTTGATGTATGCATTTTGGAGGTCCCCGTTTCCGTGTACCAAAACAAACAGATCAAAATCCTGGTAATCGAAATTAGACATTTCGCGGAATTCAGGCCGGTTAACTGTTTGTCCGAAGGAAGCACGGAACAAATGTTTTTCAGTTAAATTATAGGTGAGGTTTACCGAAGGGAAAAAGTTTGTTGTGTCCCTGATAATGTCAAACAGTTCGGGAGTAGGAGTGGGCTCATAAAAATCTGTAATCTCCCGATGAAATTTCTCAACCCTGACTCCTCCGGTAATATTAAGTTTTTTTGTTACTGGAATAAACAAACTTAAATAGCCGGCAGTAATTTCGTCAGCCGCGTTGTAACTGTCTTTTGCGCGGGTATTGTCGCGGTACGAAAGCCCGTGCTGAGTATAAGGGGCAGTTTGGTCGAAAAAGAAGTTTTCGGGGTTCATAATATCTTCAATAGGTTGAAAGAAGTCGATTGGGGGATTTCTTAGAGCAACTGTTCCAATTAGTCTTGATCCAAATTCACGATTCTTAATTTCATAAAAGAAACCTGTTTTTAGTTTCCAAGGAGTTTCGCTGTCAAATGGTTTGAAATTATGTTCCAGATCAGCTTTCGCATCATATACATTTTCGTTCATATCGAGCCACAAACGTCCGCCCAGATATGCATTTGGCACATTTTGGATGCGCATGGAATATTTGCCGTAATTCGTACTGTTTTCATTGTCTTCGAAAACAAAGGTCAATCTGCGGTTGTCAGGTTGGTTTGTGTTTGTGCGTCCGTAACCAGCCATCCAGTTAAATTTTGTGCGGTCTTTATTGAAGATTTGTTCCCCAGCCAACTGTCCCGAATATATGGTGCGGTTTTCAAACTTTAAATCATGTAAGCGAACGGTTAACCCATTATTGTCTAGTCCGTTCCGGATACTTGTTGTTGCAACTCCATTATTGTAGAAGAAATTTCGGAATTCAAGTTTTTGGTTTTTACTGTAAATCAGGTTCCAGTTGAAAATGGCGCCAAATTTTGCCGATTGTGTTGAACGGCCGTCGCGAAAATCAAAATCTGGTTGAAGCATTCCCGTGTCATCAAAAGACTTCTGATATTCAGTCCGGGCACCTTCCCTGTAGTCGTTCGAATGGCTGTAATTAACAGACGTAATATTTCCAAGCGAAGCTTTGCCAATCAAAAACCTGCGTTGTGAGGTGACGGAAAAATTCTGATCGAGAAAAGGTTTTTTTGAAAAGGTTTGCCAGTTATTTGCAAACGATTTGGAAATGTTTGTGATTTCATCGGTTTTTTGTTTGTATGTCTCAGCGCTTTCCCAGTTGTACAATTCGCTAAATGCTTCCGGAGACGGGGTTCCGGCAGGAATATCTCTTGTGCCGTTGTCAAACCCAAGCCAATCGGTTTTTGACCCCGGGTGAGTTTTGAAATCATTGGTAAAGGAAGTATTCTGGATATATTTTGTTCCGTATGAAATTACCAGACTGTTTTCATCGGCCACACTTTTGGTTTCAACATTAATAACCGCGCCTGCAAAATCGGCGGGTAATTCGGGCGACGGGCTTTTATATATTAAAATATTATTTATTAAACCACTCGGGATTGCATCGAACGAAAAAGCGCGTTTATCTGCCTCGAAACTCGGTGCAGTGGCGTTGTTCAGCATAACTGAGTTGTAACGTTCAATCAAACCGCGAACAATTACAAACCGCCCGTCGGTTATTGTAATTCCGGGCACACGACGGATAACTTCAGCAGCATCTTTGTCCTGGCTGCGTGAAATTTGCTGTGCGCTGATTCCGTTTACAATCAGGTTTTGAGCTTTCAAACCCGAAATCAGCGACATGTCGGTATCGGTGCGGCGCTGGGCTACAACTTTTACTTCGCCAATATCAAGCGTTGCAGGTTCAAGCGAAACATTTACAACAGTTTCGTTTCCATTTTCAACTTCAATTTGTACTATTTTCGATTGGTATGAAATAAACGAAACTACAAGGTTGTATTTCCCGGGATTTACTTTTTGAATTAAAAACCCACCATCGAAATTCGTGATTGTTCCCTGTGTTGTTCCCTGAATCAGAACTGTTGTTCCAATAAGTGTTTCGTTGGTTTTAAAATCGGTAACAATTCCTTTAATTGATCCGGTTTGTGCGTTTACAGCTGTTTGAAAAAATAGGAGCAGTAAAATGCAGGTAAAAATTTTTCTCATTAAAATAACATTTGCAGTGTTTCTAAATATTCTTTCGAATACAGCGCAAATGAACCTGCAAAATGTTACAGGCATATTAACCTTCGTTTAAGGTTGTGTTACATTTGTTTAACCGAATTGCAATATGGTGTGTTAATAGACTGAAAGTCAGTTTTGTAAATACAATTTCCCCTTAAAATCATGATTGCTTGTGAAAATTTAAACGTTTGTTAATCAAAACTTAATCGTTTTGAACTACTTCCCAATTTTTTTGAACTTAAAATTGTCAAGCATCTTAAAAGATAAAATTATGAAATCATCAGCACGTATTATTTACAAGTCGTACATGACGTATTTCCACACATTTATGCCTGTGTATTTCTATGGTATGCCTAATGGAAAAATACATGTAATGTACGCTCAGTTTTCTGATACTAAAACAAACAAATCAGGACTTGAATTCATTTTTGCCGAGCTTGAAGATTTTGTTTACGATTATGAAACTGAAAAAATTTATGTACAGAAATTTATTGAAGTCAGCCGCAATGATTTTATGAGGTTGGTTGATATGCCCGATCAACGCATCAAAGTGTTTAGCATTAACGACACTTTTAATTCGTATGCCGAAGCACAGCATTTTTTAAATAATAAGTTGCACAGCAAACTTGATTATTTTGTGATGGAGCAAATGTTTTAATGAATTATGTAAGCCGATGAAACGAGCGTATCAAATGATTAATACAATTGATAATGATCATAATGCGGGTTACATGAGTCGCCAATAAAATAAACAATTAGGGACGAATGAAAATTAGGGACGTAGAAGTTGCTGTTATTTCCGACCTGCATCTGGCCACACATGCCTGCAAACCCAAAAAGGTACTGAAATATCTTAAATCTATTCGGCCAAATATTTTAATTCTGAATGGCGATATAATCGACTCGTGGCGGTTTAGCCGGAATTATTTTCCCAAAAATCATTTAAAAGTTATCAGGCAGGTTATTAAAATGATGGAGAAGGGAATTCCGGTTTATTATGTTACGGGAAATCATGATGAGTTTTTACGCAAATTCAGCCAAACCCAAATCGGCAATTTAAAAATCGTTAACCAGGTAATACTCGAACTTGGAGGTTCAAAAACCTGGATATTTCACGGTGATATTTTCGACCATATTATTCATCGTTCAAAATGGCTGTCGAAATTGGGCGCTGCAATTTACGGGCTGTTAACAATATTAAATGAAGTGCTGAACCGGGTGCTGGCTTTTTTTGGTTCAAAAGAAATTATCATTTATAAAAGTTTAAAGAAACACCTTGTAAAAGAAAATTTTGTGCATTCGAAATTTGAAATGGCAATAGGTAATTCGGCAATTCAGCAAGGATACCAAACTGTAATTTGCGGGCACACACACATTCCGAAAGACAAGAATATAATGATTAATGATAACCCGATCCGCTATTTGAATTGCGGCGATTGGGTTGAGCATTTCACGGCAGTGGAGTATTACAGTGGTAACTGGCATTTGTTTTACTATGAAGATCAGGACGATGAACTTCCGGCAACTGATGAGTTGGATTATCCCGAAGAAAAACAGATATACAATATGCTTTTAAAGGAACTTTCATTTTCAAAATAAAATATTAAAATGAAAATTTTATATGCTATTCAGGGAACCGGAAACGGGCATTTGGCAAGGGCAACCGAAATTGTACCCATTTTGCGCGAAATGGCCAACACCGATATTTTGGTCAGCGGCTGTCAGGCAGATATTGCATTGCCTTTTCCGGTAAGCTATCAGCGATATGGAATCAGTTTTATATTTGGTACAAATGGTGGGATAAACTTTCTGAAAACAGTTTCCGGATTACGGCCATTTCTGTTTTTTAAAGACGTGTTTTACCTGCCGGTTAATAAATACGATTTAATAATTTCTGATTTCGAACCAGTTTCGGCGTGGGCATGTAAATTAAGAGGTAAAAAATGCATCGGGTTGAGCCATCAAAATGCAGTTTTGCATAAAAATGCGCCCCGCCCGAAAAAAACTGACTGGGCAGGAAAACTGATCCTTAAATATTATGCCCCGGTCAGCAAAAAATACGGTTTTCATTTCAGGGCGCTCGATAAGTTTAATTTTACACCCGTCATCCGGTCAGCTATCCGAAATGCCAAACCGAAAAATAATAAACACTACACCGTTTATTTGCCTGCTTTTAACAACAGTGAAATAGAAAACGTACTTTCCGCATTTCCCGAAGTTCAATGGGAAGTATTTTCAAAACATAACAAAGAAACATATCAGAGAAATAATATTCATTTTCAACCCGTTTCGCTCGAAAATTTCAACCGTTCGTTTATCAATTGCGAAGGAATTCTTTGCAATGCCGGTTTTGAAACTCCCGCCGAAGCAATTTATATGGGAAAAAAACTCTGTGTTGTACCCATGAAATATCAGTATGAACAGGCCTGCAATGCGCGGTTTTTATCGGAAATGGGGGTTTTGGTTATTTCTGATCTGGTGAACCATAAAAAAGAGCTGGGTTTTTGGTTGAGAATGGAAAATGCAATTCAAATTAAATATCCTGATGAAACCCGCAGAATTTTAGGAGCAATCCTTGATACCGAAAAAACAAAACCTGAAAAGGATTCACTCAATAAAATTCAATTACAGGCTTTAAGGAAACCGGTTGAATATAGTTTGAAGGATAATTTAATAAAATCGTAACCGGAGTGAAACAGAAATTAAATATCCGCACCATAATTTTAGTTTCCTAAAATATCGATAAAATGGAACCATTAGGAAAGCTTATTTACAAAACGCAATCGTCAAATCTGCCTACTTCTTTACCAGTATATTTCTATGGTTTGCCCGATGGGAAAGTATATTTGATTTATTCGAGGTTTTACGAAGTGAATTTTAACAAAACCGATCTTGAATTTGTACTCGCAGTTCACAAAGAATTTACTTTTGATTTTGAGAAAGAGGAATTGCATTCGGTTGTGTTAAATGATATAATCCCACCGGAGTTGTATAAAATAGTAGATAAAACCGATTCGAAAATCAAGATTTTAAAGGTTTACAGAAACCTGAACTCGTATAGCGATGCCACGGCAAAACTTTATAAAAGGGCATTAAAAAAGAGCAGAAAAGCCGGGAAAGTTTTAGAAAACTAGTTTTGTTTTCATTTTTTTGCCAGCGTAAATAAAAACTCAATTCCACCTTCAGGTTTATTACGTGCCGATATTTTTCCCTTGTGCAACAAAATCGCATTTTTAACAATAGACAAGCCCAAACCTGTCCCGCCTAATTCGCGTGTGCGGCCCGAATCGATGCGGTAAAAACGCTCGAAAATGCGGGGCAAATGTTCCTCCGGAATTCCAACACCCGAATCAGAATAACTGAAATAATAGAACTTTTTATCTTCGAGATAATTTTTAATCTCGATTGTAATATCCCGTCCGGCATAATTAATTGTGTTTTCAATTAGATTCTGAAAAACTGATGAAAGCAGTGAATCGTTTCCATTGACAACCACGTCAGGATCGACATTTAACCTGCATTTGATATTTTTTTCCGACAAGCGGTTTTCAAGGTTCTCAATCACGTCGCTAACAATGTTTTTTACATTTATTGCTTTTATCTCGAAAAGTTCACCGGCATCTTCAATGTTGTTGAGCAACGAAATATCGTTGAGTAGCAAGTTTAGTCTTTCGGCCTGGGCAAAAGCGCGTTCAATAAAATATTTCTTCTTTTCTTCGCTGATTCCGGGGTTGTTCATAAGCGTTTCAATGTAGCCTTTTATCGATGCCAGCGGTGTTTTCAACTCGTGTGCAATGTTCGATGTGAGCTGTTGTTTCAGTAACCTTCTTTTTTCGGGGCGGGTAACGTCGGTTATCAAAATCTCGAAACTTTTATCGGCAAAAACAATACACAGCACTTTAAAATATTGCTCGTTTTTGTTGAAAGTGTATTCAATCTGCG
Organism: Draconibacterium sp.; assembly: GCA_035391305.1. Lineage (GTDB taxonomy): Bacteria > Bacteroidota > Bacteroidia > Bacteroidales > Prolixibacteraceae > Draconibacterium. The sequence continues at coordinate 10,296 of DAOPKR010000097.1, read as the reverse complement.
GCAGTTCATTGGGTAGAAATTCAATATCTTTTGCCAGGTTCTCATTCAGAAAATTATTTATTTTTTTGAATTCGGGAATCTCAAAAATATGTTCTGCCGAAATTGTTGAAGTATTTGAAATGATGCTGATATACTGAATAAAATGACTGTTTGCCAGCATTTTTTCTTTGTTCGGTTTGAAAAATGAAATCCCTTCGTTAAGTATGTTCATGTGATTAAACAAGCGGTCTTTTTCAAGCGCTACGTCGTCTTTGGCCCTGTGCAGTTTATTGTAGATTTTTATTATTTGTGTTCCAATTTCGCCAAGTTCGTTTTCCGGAAATTCATTTTCGTATTCTATCATTTCGTTTCTTCCGGCTTTAATTGCAAAGTCTTTCAACTTTGTAATTGAAATGGAAAGCCGTTTTGTAATTACATTAACAATCAACCATATACCCAGAAAAATAATTGCAATAAAAAAAATAAAGAAGCGGTTAGCTTTTAAAAAATTGGCAACCTGAATATCATAAACCATTGCAGCCCTAACAAAATAGTCGCCGTAATTCCGGGCGTAATAATAAAACTCCTGTTTTGTTGTTTCTGAATGACGAACATTTGAACCAAAAGCTGAGAAAAGTGCTTTCTGAATTTCGGGCCGCTGAAGATGGTTTTCCATTTTTGAATATTCGGCCACAAAACTGTCATACAGTACTTTGCCTTTTTTATCAATAATTGTCAACCTGATATTTTTTTGCGGAATCAGGGATTTTAACGTATCGGCACTGCTAAAATCCCCGGTTTTATTAAGCTGATAAAACTCAATGAAGTTGTGTGCAACCTCAGTTACATTTTCGAGTGTATTCTCCAGTTGAGCTTTTTTAAACTCCCGTTCACGCTGGAGTTGAAATAACAGTATTGCAACTGTAAACAGTAAAAAAACTGCAATAAAATAGATAAATATTTTCCTTCTGAATGATTGATGTAGTGGCACTTTTCTATGTATTATAATTGTATCTGAATCTTTTTCTAATTTTCTCTCATTTTGTGAGAGTTTTATACACTAAACGCGTAACCATACCCGGATTTTCCTTTTACATAATCGCCGTAATTGCCAATTTTTTTGCGTAAACGGGCAATGTTTACGTCAACATTCCGCTCGGTAACAATTACGTCGTCGCTCCAAACACGGTTCAGTATTTCATCTCTCGAAATGTATTGTCCCTGGTGTTTCAGCAGCAGGGACAGTATTTCATATTCTTTTCGTGTAAGATTAACCATTTTGTTTTCAATGCTAACCGATTTGCTGTTTGTGTCGAGTTCCAATTCGTTGACTTTTAAAATATTGCCCGAGAATGATTCTGTAATTCCTCTTTTCAGAATGGCTTTTACGCGGGCAATTACTTCTTTAATAGAGAATGGTTTCGAAATATAATCATCGCCCCCAACATTAAATCCGGTCAATAAATCGTTTTCCGAAGTTTTCGCTGTCAGGAAAATGATTGGGATAGAGAGCTGCAAATCTTTTCGAACTTTGGCGGCCATTTTATAACCCGACATTTCGCCCATCATCACATCCAGTAAAATCAAATCGAACTCGTGCAGGTTTTTTTTCAATGCGGCTTCTGCAGAGTGTGCCGTTTCAGTTTCGTAACCTTCGCTAATCAGGTTAAATTCAAGGATTTCGCACAAATCCTTTTCGTCGTCAACTATTAATATTTTTTGTGTAGCCATATTACAAGTTTAAAGTTCCGGGTTCAAAGTTCAAAGTTCCGGATTTCTGTGTAAGCATTTGAATTTTGTATATTTAATATTCGATATTGGATATTTTTTGATACATACATTTCTTAAATTCCTTGTTTTGATGCCTGATACTCGAATCTCATTACTAATTAAATAATTAATCAATCGGTTTGTGCCTGATATCTTTTCCTTCAATTGAATAAATAGCTGCTTCGGCAATGTTGGTAGCGTGGCCGGCAATTCGTTCAATGTTGGTTACAACGCTGTTCATGCTAATAAAACTTATAAAAAGCTGCTTGTTTTCCTCGTTGCTGTCGCTGCTTTTTTTGATGGCTTTTTTTAGCATTTTTTTGTTGATTTCGTCAACAACCGTGTCATTTTTTATTGTCCAGATGGCGTATTCCTTATCGTCGTTTATATATGCAAGCAGGGCTTTGTTTACCATATTCGAACTGTTAATCACCATGTTTGTGATTACGTCGTTCAATTCAGCATAGATTTTCAGGGTTTTTATATTCTGAACCGCGTCAACAATTGTAATTACCATATCGCCAATCCGCTCCAGACTATTAACAATCCGGAAACAGGCAAAAATCCTTCTGATGTCGGAGGCAACCGGTTGATACAGGACAATTGTATTCACAATTTTATCACTGATTTTAACCTCCATTTTATCAAGCTTTTTTTCATTGGAAATCAATTCTTTGCTCAAATCGTCTGAAAGTTTTGTTTCTCCTGATGAAATCAGTTTTTCCAGTGAATCAAGCTGATGAAGAACCAAATTTGCGAATTCTTCAAATTCACTCATTATACTGTTTATGGCGTCATCTTTTTTTGTAGTCATCTCTTTTTCATTTTAGTTAAGTAAAAAATCAACCAAATTTTCCGGTTAAGTATTCTTCTGTACGTCGGTCTTTTGGATTTGTAAACATATCTTTGGTTTTTCCATATTCCACAAGCTCGCCAAGGTACATAAACATTGAATAATCTGAAATTCGTGCAGCCTGCGACATGTTGTGTGTAACCATCAAAATTGAATAATTCTCTTTTAATTTCACAAGTAAATCTTCAATTTTTGCGGTTGAAATTGGGTCGAGTGCCGAAGTAGGTTCATCGAGTAGAATAACCTCAGGATTAAAAGCCAGCGCCCGAGCAATACAAAGCCTTTGTTGCTGTCCGCCCGAAAGAAAGCTGCCTTTTTTGTAAAGCGTGTCTTTTACTTCATCCCAAAGTGTAACATCAGTCAGTGAACGTTCAACTATTTCATCGCGTTCAGTTTTCTTTAACCTGATTCCGTTGAGTTTATAACCGGCAATTACATTATCATAAATACTCATGGTTGGAAATGGGTTGGGACGCTGGAAAACCATTCCGGCCATTCTGCGCAATTTAATGGTCGGCATGTCCGAAATATCTTTACCGTTCAATATTAATGTCCCTTTTGTTTCAATGTTTTCGTAGAGTTCGTGCATTCGGTTAATGGCGCGCAAAAGTGTACTTTTTCCGCAACCCGAAGGCCCCATTATTGCAGTTACACTGTTTCGTTTTATGTCGGCTGAAACATTATTTACCGCATATTTTCCCTTGTCGTATGAAACAGAAAGGTTTCGGATTGATAGTACCGGATCTTTAATATTTATAGTGTTTTCTGTCATGTTTTTATTTTGTTCTGGCAGCTATTTGTTTTGAAACAATGTTTAAAGTTAAAACCATTATCATTAAAAGCAGTGATGAACTCCAAATTAAACCAACCATATTTGGGTCGTTGTAAAATTCCCAGATTAACAGCGGAATTGCACTTGTTGGTTTTGAAATATTGAGGTTTATCATTGTGCTTCCGAGGGCAGTTAGCATTAACGGCGCGGTTTCGCCCAAAACCCTTGAAATGCCTAATAGTATGCCGGTTAACAAACCGCTGAATCCTGTAGGTATAAGTATTTTAATTATCACTTTATAATAAGGAACTCCCAAAGCCAGGGCAGCTTCTTTTATACTTACCGGAATCATTTTCAAAGTCTCTTCAGTTGAACGCACAATCATTGGCAGCATCATTATTGCCAGAGAAACGCTTCCTGCGAGGGCTGAATATCCGTTTGTTATATGTTTTACAACCCAAATATAGGCGATCAAACCTAAAACGATAGATGGAACTCCCTGTAAAATATCGGAAACGTTACGGGTAAAATTCGCAAGGAATTTACCCTGATTTTCGTAAAGGTAAATTCCGGCAACTACCCCAATTGGTATGGCAAACACCGATGCCATTACTACCATTATTAAAGTTCCGGTTATTCCGTTTGCAATTCCACCGGGTATAATTTCTCCTGCATTTAAGGCTGTCATTGCTTCGTAGCTGTTTGGCGGTGTTTTTAGTATAAAATCGAAACTGATTTGTTTTATTCCTTTTGCAATCAATTCATAAATAATCAATACAATCGGTGAAATTGTAACCAGCGACAGCACAATTACCAATCCTTTATAAATGGAGTCTTTTAAAGTACGGGACTTTAAATTGTCAATCTCTATTTTGTTTATTGCTGTAGTCATTTTTGCAATTCTTAATCTCCTCTTTTATAAGAAGAAGGGGATATTTTTATGCCATTTTCTTAATAATAAATTTGCCAATTGCATTAATTATTCCGGTTAAAAGGAATAGTAACAATCCGATTGCTATTAATGAACTTAGTTTAAGTCCGTCGGCTTCGCCAAATTGGTTTGCAATAACGCTGGCCATTGTGTTTCCTGTGCTAAACAGCCCGTTGGGAACTACATTGCTGTTTCCAATAATCATTGTAACTGCCATGGTTTCGCCAAGCGCCCGGCCAAACGACAAAATGTAACCTGCAATAATACCTGATCGCGCAGAAGGAATTGTAACATTTATTATTACTTCCGATTTTGTGGCTCCCAGCGAGTAAGCAGCTTCTTTTAATTCATTTGGAACCATCGAAATAATTTCGTTGCTAAGCGAAGTTGCATAAGGAATAATCATAATTGCCAGAATAATGCTTGCAGTAAAAACTCCGAAACCCTGGTTGGGCAACCCCATCGAAATTAAAAACGGCCGCAATACGTAAAAAGCCCACAATCCATAAACAATGGAGGGAATTCCGGCAAGTAAGTCAACCATCATTCCAAGCACTTTTGCCATTCGGGTGCCACGGTAATATTCGCCCAAAAACAATGAGGCCGAGAACGAAAGCGGTAAACTGATTAACAGTGCCAAAACAGAAGTTATTATGGTTCCGGCTATAAATGGAAGTGCTCCGTAGTTTTCGCTGCCGCTTGTGGGATTCCAGTTGTTTGAAAAAATAAAGCCAAATCCAAACTCTCTGAAAGCCGGAACAGCGCCTTCAACCAATGAATAAACCATTCCGCCGGCCACCAGTAAAATGATGAAAGAAGAGAGAAGGAGAACTGCTTTGGTTATTTTATCACTTGACAGCCCTTTAAATCCCAAGCCCCCTAAATCCCCCAAAGAGGACTTTTTGAATCCAGCAAATAAAGATGAAATGGCGTTAGACATATTTTTTATTCAGAAACATAATTTGAAAATCTTGCCAGTTTTAAGTTTTCTTTCCTGCTCCTCCCCTCAGGGGAGGTCGGGAGGGGCTTCTTATATTAATGGATTTCCGTCAAAAGTAACTCCACGCAAAATAGATTTGGCTTTTTCAACTGCTGAAGCAGGAAGTGGAGCATAATGCACTTTTTCTGCTTCGCCCTGTGCTTCTTCACTAACCAACCAATCGAGTAATTTAACAGTTGCCAACGCCTGTTCTTTTGTGCGGTTGTTGTAATTCTGTTCTTTATACAAAATAATCCACGTGAAACCGCTGATTGGATATGAATTCGGATCGGCAGAGTTGGTAAGCATAATTCTTGTATCTGCCGGAATTTCGCCTTGTGCTGCCGCGCTAACCGTTTCAATTGTTGGCAAAACAAAGTTGCCCGAACTATTTTGTAACTGTGCGGTTTGTATTTTCATAGCAAAAGCGTATTCAGAACCGATATAACCAACTGCGCCCCGGGTTTGTGAAATTGTTCCGGCAACACCCGGATTTCCTTTTGCGCCCATGCCAACCGGCCATTGCAGAGATTTTCCGGTCCCCACTTTATCTGCCCATTTTGAGCTTATTTTGCTCATGTAATCGCTAAAAATATGTGTTGTCCCGCTGCCGTCAGACCGTACAATAACTGTTATTGCCAAATCAGGCAGGTTTAAATCCGGATTTATGCTTTTTATTTTTGAGTCGTTCCATTTTGTGATTTCGCCCATAAATATTTTTTCAAGCAGCTCGCTTGAAAGCTTTAACCCGTCAACTCCTTCAAGATTGTATGCAATAACTACCGCTCCCAAAACTGTTGGAATATGAACTATTTCAGCGGGCATTTCAGCCATTTGGGCATCATCAAGATATGCATCGGTTGCACCAAAATCTACTACCTTATCGGTTAAACTTCTGATGCCACCGCCCGAACCAATTCCACCGTAAGTGATCTGAGTACCGGTTTTATCGCCATAAGTTTTAAAAACCATGTTGTAGTAGGGCATCGGAAAAGTTGCCCCGGCTGCTGTTAAAGACACGTTTGAAATGTTTGCCGATTTTTCATCGGCTTTTTTGTTCGAAGTACCCGAACAAGCCTGCAGTAATACAACTGCTAAAATTACTATTGCTAACTGTTTCATTTTATTATTGTTAAATGATTTTTTTTATTTTATTAATCTTGGTTTTTACTTTATAAGAAACTTTAAAACTTCAGTTCGAGGTTTAAGTAAGCGAATGAAGTGCCAGGCATTGTATCATCAGCCGGGCTCCAGTACCTGAAATTTGGAGCAACTTTAACTCCTTTTACTGGGTTAAACTCTATACCCGCCATTATTAAACGGCCATCTTTACTTAATTGCCAGGGTAAGCTTTTGCCCTTAAGTGCTTTTGATTTTAAATCATCAAATCTCCCGAAAAGCAGAATTTTATTATTCGGACTAAAAGTTGCATAAAAGGAAGTTCCGTAAATGTCCTGACCGTCTTTCATTGAATAGTTTGTTTGGTAGTTGTATTCAGCGGCCAGTACCAGTTTTTTGTCTTTGTATGCCAAAAATGTAGCGAGCGATTGTTGTTTTACCGTATCTCCCATTGTGTCAGCAAATAAGCGTGCAGTAATTTTTTTAACCGGATTTAGGGTTATTCCAAATCCCGGCCTTACATAATCATCATTCTGAAGCAGCTTGTAACCTTCACCGTTGATAACCGAAAAATCGGCTGAAAGAAAATCAGCGAACCGGTAATCAATATTGAAGCCCAAATCGGCACTTGAGTTAAATCTATATGCATCCTGAAATGATTTTTCGATATAACGCAGTCCCCATATTTTTTCGGAAACTTTAAACTGAGTGGTTGAGATCATTCCAAAAGAAGCAGTGAAATTATTTTTACTGTATTCAACATAGGCATTTTTAAGGTAAGCTGTCATTTGAAGTCCTCCAACTTTTGGGTCGCCCACGTCGAGTATAATTTTTGCATAAAATTCTTTGCTGAGATTGTATTCATAACCTAAATAAGCCCTGGTAATTTCAAAATTCGGGTGTGTTTCACCATCGGTAAAAGCTGTATTAAAATTTGTGAAAATCAAAGCCAGTGGTTTTCCATGTGGTTTAAAATCATTGGTTTCATTTTGGCCAAACGCTATAGCAAAAAAGCCTGATACGAGTAACCACAATAAGATTGGTTTTTTCATTACTTAAGATTGAATTTTATTTTTTTACAATGGCAAAAGTGATGCAACAGTGTTACACCAGTGTTACACAAATATTACAAAACGATTAAATTATTGTTGACAGGTATTTTAACATGCAGAAAATTAACTATTTGTAAAAGTTGTCGTTTTGTAACAAAATTGTAATAATGAATTTTCAGCGTGGTTTTAAGTTTTTCATCAACTGATAAAATTCTTTTTTGTAATTTTCAAAAAAAAAATGAAAGCCATATTTATATTATTGTTCATCTTCATTTTTGTGGGTTGTAAAACAGGGGAAGAAAAAGTTATGAGCGGAAAAAAACGAAGCCACCCCAGCCATGAATATACTTATGTCGATATTGACACTCTTAAATTGAAATATTTTGAAACTGATTACCTGCCGGTTTATTCAGATATTTATCATCAGGATGGAACAAAACGATTCCCGATTACTGCAACCGTCAGTATCCGAAATACTTCGCTAACTGATTCGGCTTATATACAATCGGCAACTTACCATGATTCGTTTGGGAAATTATTACGTACTTATTTGGATTCTACGTTATTACTTTTACCCATGGAGTCGGTTGAATTTGTTGTTGAAGAAGGAGAAAAAGCCGGTGGTGCAGGTGCCAATTTTATTATTGAATGGGCTGCAACAAATTATTGCAACCAAATACTTATTCAATCAATTATGATTGGAACTTACGGACAGCAGGGTATTTCGTTTCTTACCGAAGCAAAAGTTATAAAAAGCACAAAAAAAGAGTAGCGCTAACACTACTCTTTTTTCCATTGGAAATTGTTTTATGAAATTGCCTGTCGGGTAAAATTAATAAAGTCGCGTTGTGCTTTTAACATATTCACTGTGTGAAGCAAAAGATTTTTCGACTCGGCAATAACTTTAAAATAAAGCAATGAATTACGTGTGTTTACTTCTTTGTTTTTGATACGCTTAATCTGGGTTTTTTCGAGTTTGGAGAGCATATCGAAAATCTTTTCCCTATCAGCAATCAGCGTTTCAATATTCTCAAATTTATTTTCTTTAACCGTATGCAGGGCAAAATTGAAAAAGTCATCCAATTGGGTTGTTAATTTTATCAATTCAGCGTGTTGTTCAGCTGTGAAAGGTTTATGGTTGTTATCAGAATAATTTATTATTGGGTCGATAATATAATGATTTGCATGGGCCATTTCCCGTTTATAATCCATCATTTGAACGTAGTAATGACTGGTGTCAACCAATCCTTCCGTTAAAATCTGCACGGTAGAATACACTTTTTCCTTATTTTTTTTCGAACGTTTAGAAAATTCATCGCTGGCTTTTTGAGCCCGTTTCAGCTTGTTGCGGTCCTCACTTAAAAATCCGTCAATCCCCACCGAAACAATGTAATTTGATGAAACAATCGCTTTTACAATCTGTTTCGAGCTTTTTGCGATAATAACCTCATAGGGGTCTTTTACATCAATAATATCTTCTGATTCGGTTTTTGAATATTGATTTCGTTTTTTCAATAACATATGCGTGCGCAGAACCATAAAAATTGCAAGGCCAATAAATACAAAAATCATTAATTTTCCACCCAGCGATATCACAAGCGCAATAAATGCAGCACCTGAAAATGCGATAATTGCAGTTAAAAACCAACCGCCAATAACAGCCATTACTCCTGAAACACGGAAAACAGCGCTGTCGCGATCCCAGGCACGGTCGGAAAGTGAAGTTCCCATTGCAACCATAAAAGTTACATAGGTTGTGGAGAGTGGTAATTTTAGAGAAGTTCCTAAAGCAATCAGGATACTGGCAACCACAAGATTTACCGATGCGCGGATTTTATCAAATGCAGGCGGTTCGGCGTCAATATGATTGAAATAGTTAGTTGGAACAAATCTTGAATCCAGCGACTGTAATACAGGTTGCGGAATTATTTTTTTCAGTTTTTTATTGAAACGTGTTGTTGACCGAACTAAGATTCTTGCCAGCGGCGATGAGTCAAATTTTTCTGATCCTTCGCTTTGTCTTGATAAATCAACCGAAGTTGCAATTACATTGTGTGCTTTTTTTGAGAAAACCAGGGTTGCTATCATTATTAGCCCTGCAATAATTAACATATATTCAGGCGTATCAACTTTTCCGGCCAACATTCCCATTGAAAAGCTGTCAGGAGAAAGCTGACCAGCAGCAACCCAAGCCTGAAATGAACTAAAACCGGCGAGCGGAACACCAATAAAGTTTACAAGGTCGTTGCCGGCAAAAGCCATAGCAAGTGCAAATGTGCCAACCAAAACAATAATTTTCAGTATTTTAATATTGAAAATCCATTTTAAAACCTGCATAATTATGGTCCATCCAACAAAACTTGTCAGTATTACAAGCGAAGTATGCTGGTTTATCCATGAACTTAATGTTTCGCCATTTTCAAGTTTAATATTGGCAAATGAAGAATCGCTTATTCCTTTAACCAAAATAAAATAGGTAATAGCTGTTATTGCAAGTCCACCGTAAATTGCACCAAAATATTTCATGGGCTGCCGGTAATTAAAAGTAAAAATCAGTCGTGCAATATACTGCACAACCGCACCAACGGTAAAAGCAATAACAACTGAAACCAAAATACCTGTAATTATGGCAAGCGCTTTATCTGAATTTATATATTTTGATAATTCAAGAAGTATTGATCCTCCGGCCATTTTAATTTTAACTCCGGCAACGGCAACTGCTGAACCCAATAACTCGAAAACCACAGAAACCGTTGTTGACGTGGGCAGGCCAAGAGCATTGAAGGTATCAAGCATAATTACATCAGTAATCATTACCGCGAGAAAAATAATCATGATTTC
>DAOPKR010000096.1:0-17346 GCA_035391305.1 Draconibacterium sp. | reverse complement strand
AGCAAAACTTGTTTAAAGTCTTTGTTGATATCGGCTTCGGCAAGGTCGATTTTGTATTGGCCGCATTTCACTTTCAAGTCTTCGAAATATGAATTTACCGTTGAAATGTAGTGGTTTTTTATTTCCGAAGGATTAAATTTTACGGTTTGTCCGCTTTCAAGGTCAACAAATTTGTGTGGCCGGTTGCTAAATTTGAATTCGCGTTCCAGAGTATGATCGGTTACATGAAAAAGAATGACTTCGTGTTTGTTGTAACGCAAATGTTGCAGGGCCGAAAAAAGTTCGTCGGTTTTGTGGTTATCAAGCATATCGCTGAAAATAATAACAAGCGAACGTTTGTGAATATTTTCGGCAATTTGGTGTAATACTTCTGTTGTATTTGTGTTTTTTCGGAGGTGGGCGTTTTCGGGTTTTATTAGGTCCGAAAGTTTTCCATACATAATTTCAGCATTAACTGAAGAAATACGCGGATTTGTATGAAATTCAATTTCATCGGAAAAAAGTGTCAGACCAACTGCATCGCGCTGTTTGCGCATTAAATAAATGAGTGCCGCAGCTGTGTAAACCGAAAATGCGAGTTTGTTCTGTAAATGTTTCCCGCCTTTTGAATACGGGAAAAGCATCGAGGATGAGGTGTCGATTACCAACTGGCAACGGAGGTTGGTTTCCTCTTCGTATTGTTTTACAAATAATTTATCGGTCCGGCCAAACAGTTTCCAGTCAATGTGTTTTGTCGATTCGCCCTGATTATATAACCTGTGTTCGGCAAATTCTACCGAAAAGCCATGAAACGGACTCCGGTGCAACCCGGTAATAAATCCCTCAACTACCTCGCGTGCAATCAAATCGAGATTATCGAACTGGTGAAACTGTTCTATGTCGAAAATGTTTTTCAAAATTCTGATTCGTATTGAGTTGAAAGGATTTCTGGTTTTTCGCTTTCAAAAATGCCCAAAAACAAAAACAAATAAATTCCAGTTTTCAATTCATTAAAATCCCAAAATTTTCTGGTTAGCAGGTTTTGGAATTTTGTTTTGATTCCGGAATTTATTTGAGTTTTGTAACCTGATGCTTCAAAATAACAAATTACAGCAATTTATCCAGTTTCGCTGTAAATGCAGGTTTTGGTGCCGCGCCAACTTGTTTGTCAACCACTTCGCCACCTTTTACAAAAAGCACAGTTGGAATGTTTCTAATTCCGTATTTCATTGCAACATTTGGGTTTGAGTCAACATCAACTTTCCCGATAATTGCTTTTCCTTCGTATTCTTTTGACATTTCTTCAACTATTGGTGCAATCATTCTGCAAGGGCCACACCACACTGCCCAAAAATCGATCATTACCGGTTTGTCTGATTTTACAACCAATTCTTCGAAATTGGCATCTGTAATTTCTAAAGCCATAATATTATTTTTTATTATTAATAATTCTTGTATTAACCGCAAAACTAACTAATTAATTCTATACGTAATGTTTAAGTCCTCGTCAAAAAGCTTCAAAAACTCATCAGTTAAATTAATCTTTGCCGTCCTTGAGAACATTTGCACATTCATATTATTGTCGAGGTTGTAAATATTGAATTTCAACAATGTTTTACCTTTATTGTTTAGGGTCATTTTTTCAATTCGTTCAATCACTTCTTCGTTTAATTTATGCACCGGCAAATTTAAGGTTATACTTTTTACATAGTTTTTTCGAACTTCAGAAAGCAGTTCAATTTGTGATATTTTAAATTCGTAACTGTTGCCGTTGTAGCGCTGTTTCACACTTCCCCTGACCAACAAAAACAACCCTGTTTTGCAGTATTTATGAAAATTTACATAGTCTTGCCCGAAAAGGAAAAATTCAAGTGAGTCGGTATAATCCGAAAGGGTAAATGTACTGAAAGGGTTTCCGTTCTTTGAAGTTGCTTCGCGGTTTGCAGTAACCATTCCGCCAAATGCAAAATCCCTTCCAATGTATTTTTCAATATCGTTGTTAATGTCTTTCAAAAATACGTCGCGCGAACAAAAACTTTCTATTTCGAGCCGGTAATCGTCAAGCGGATGGGCGGTTAAATAGATTCCGATCAGGTTTTTTTCCTTTTCAAGCAAAATCAGTTTTGCCCATTCTTCTACCTGTGGAATATCGGGTTTTTTAATGGCCAGGCTCCTGCCTGCCGATCCAAATAAACTTTGTTGCGCATTCTGTTTTTCAAGCTGAATCAGGTTTCCGTACCGGATTATTTTTTCGATAAAACTAGTTGTATCTTTTTCGTCGTCACCGGCAAACATGCTGCTGCGCTTTATTCCTTCGAGGTTATCAAAAGCGCCGGCCATCGCGAGTGCTTCAATATTTTTTTTGTTAACGGATTGCAGGTTTACATTTTCAACAAACTCAAAAATATTTTTGAATTCGCCATGTTTTTGGCGGGCGGTAATAATATCCTGTGCTGCGCCTGCACCAACGCCTTTTATGGCGCCCATTCCAAACCTGATGTCGCCAAGTTTATTGGCTGTAAATTTGATGAAACTTTCATTAACGTCAGGACCTAAAACGTTTAATTTCATTCGTTTACATTCCATCATTAATTTTGTAATATCAGTTATATTGCTGAGGTTCCGGCTAAGGTTGGCAGCCATAAATTCAGCCGGGTAATGTGCTTTTAAATACCCGGTTTGATAAGCAATGTAAGCGTAACAAACTGAATGTGATTTGTTAAAGGCGTATTCGGCAAAGGCCTGCCAGTCTTTCCAAATTTTTTCGATTACATCTTCAATTTTTTTACCTGTTAAATTACATTCATCAATAAATCTGAAATTTGCTTTGCATCCTTCCACAAATTTCACTTTCAACTGATTCATTGTGTCGATGATTTTTTTACCCATTGCTTTTCGAAGAGTATCGGAATCTCCGCGGGTAAAGTTGGCTAGCAAACGCGAAAGAAGCATTACCTGTTCCTGAAATACTGTGATTCCGTAGGTATCACTCAGGTATTCTTCCATCATTGGCAAATCGTAATCAACTTTTTGTTTGCCATGTTTACGCGAAATGTAATCAGGAATGTATTTCATGGGGCCCGGCCTGTAAAGGGCATTCATGGCCACCAAGTCTTCAAAACGGTTTGGTTTCAGGTCGCGCAAATGCTTTTTCATTCCATCCGACTCAAACTGAAAAATTGCGGTTGTTTCACCGTGGCTAAATAGTTCATATGTTTTTTCATCGTCCATCGGAATTTTGTCAATATCAATTGTCAATCCTTTTGAAATTTTGATATTATCCAACGCTTCTTTTATGATGGACAAAGTTTTCAATCCCAGGAAATCCATTTTTAACAAACCGATGCTTTCAACAAAACGCCCGTCATACTGGGTTGTTTGAAGTTTTGCTTCATCTTTTGTTGGCATTAACGGAATGTGATCGGATAAAGGGTCGCGGCTGATTATTACCCCGCAGGCATGAACACCCGACTGGCGCACAGATCCTTCCAGCGTTTCAGCAAATTTCAGGGTTTTGGCAATCAAAGGGTTATTTGAATTTGCCTCCTTTTTTAAATCGGGACTTTCCTTAAACGCTTTTTCGAAAGTCATTTTTGGTGCTTCGGGAACTAATTTTGCCAAACGGTCGGCTTCCGACAAAGGGAGTTTCAGTACGCGGGCAACATCGCGGATTGCCATTTTTGTTGCCATTGTTCCAAAAGTACAAATGTGTGCAACTCTGTCCTGACCATATTTTTCAGTAACATAATCGAGTACAAGCTGGCGTCCGTCATCATCAAAATCGATATCAACATCGGGAAGTGAAACCCTGTCGGGATTTAAAAACCGCTCAAACAGTAAATCGTATTTTATCGGGTCGATATTTGTAATACCGGTGCAATAAGCCACTGCAGAACCGGCGGCAGAACCACGTCCCGGCCCAACAATTACACCCATTTCGCGGGCTTTGTTAATAAAATCCTGGGTAATAAGAAAATAGCCCGGATAACCCATTTTCTCTATCGTTTCAAGCTCAAAATCCAAACGTGAAACAACATCTTCCGGAATCGGATTTCCATATCTTTCTTGTGCCCCATTATAAGTAAGGTGTTTTAAATAGGCTACTTCAAGTTTTACCCTTACCACATTTTCGAAACCACCCAAACGATTGTATCCTTTTTCGCTAAATTCATTAATCAATGCATCTTCTGTAAATTTTGCCTGAAATTCTTCCTCCGTCCCAAATTCTTTTGGTATTGGAAAAATGGGCATTATTGGATCTGAATTCAATTCGAAATCAGTTATTTTTTCCACTATTTCAGCCGTATTGAAAAGTGCTTCAGGTACATCGAAAAACAATTCGTTCATCTCCTGCTGGGTTTTAAACCACTCCTGTTTTGTATAACGCATCCGGTTGGGGTCGTCAACATCTTTGCCGGTATTCAGACAAATCAGTAAATCATGTGCATCGGCATCTTCGGCATTTGTAAAATGAACGTCGTTTGTAGCAATAATTTTAACACCGTATTTTTTTGCAAGTGGGATAATTAGCTTGTTTACCTGTACCTGCCTGTCGTACACTTCTTCACGTTGTCTGGGTAATTCGGAGGGGTGACGCATAAGTTCAAGATAATAATCGTCACCAAAAATGTTCTTAAACCAAAGTATCGATTCTTCAGCCTCTTTAAAACGATTGCTCATCAGATGCTGAGGGATTTCGCCACCAAGGCAGGAAGAAGAAACAATCAATCCCTCACTGTATTTTTCGAGCAAAGATTTATCAATGCGGGGTTTGTAATAAAAACCTTCATTGTTGGCGATTGAAATCAGTTTTACAAGATTTTTATATCCTTGTTTGTTTTTGGCAAGCAAAATAAGATGGTCGCCTGAGCGATCTACTTTGTCATTTTTCTCAGAGATTGAACGTTCAGCAACATAAGTTTCGCAGCCAAGAATTGGTTTAATTCCCGATTTTTTGCA
This sequence comes from Draconibacterium sp., assembly GCA_035391305.1. Taxonomy (GTDB): domain Bacteria; phylum Bacteroidota; class Bacteroidia; order Bacteroidales; family Prolixibacteraceae; genus Draconibacterium. Next base: position 12,408 of record DAOPKR010000096.1, on the reverse strand, counting down.
GGTTGCATGAAACTCTTTTATCCCATACATTGTGCCATGATCTGTTAGGGCGAGAGCTGTCATTCCATCGCTTTTTGCTTTGTTTACAAGCGCTGAAACGCTGGCGGCTCCATCGAGAATTGAATATTGTGAGTGTACATGAAGATGTGTAAACGGAATCATCGCAATATAATTTTAATTTTAAAAGACCATCAAAAAAACGGTGCAATAAAGTTACGGTTTTTGGGGTGCTGTTTTGGTTATGTTGATAAAAAATGGAAGTTTTACATGTGCAAAAAAAAGCCCGGTTGATGCCAGGCCTTTATCAGATATTTTTCGAAATAAGTTCTTTTATCGATTGAAACTCATCGGGAGTAAACTTTATTTTTTTCGAGAAATTGAGTAAATCTCCTTCGTTTTGCATGGGAATTAAATGAATATGTGCATGTGGCACTTCGAGCCCCAAAACCAAAACACCAACTTTTTGACAAGGAATGGCTTTTTTTAAACCAATGGCTACTTTCTTTGCGAATGCCTGTAAACCGAGATACAATTCATCTTCCAAATCAAAAATATAGTCAACTTCCTTTTTAGGAATTACAAGAGTATGACCTTTTGCAACCGGGAAAATATCGAGAAATGCAAGGTAATTTTCATCTTCGGCGACTTTGTATGCCGGAATTTCACCACTTACTATTTTGCTAAAAATGCTTGCCATGATTTTTTAAACTGAAATTTCAACTATTTCAAAAGGAATAACACCTGATGGAACTTTAATTTCAACCAAATCGCCTACTTTTTTGCCCATTAAACCTTTGGCAATAGGCGTATTTATCGAGATTTTATTTTGTTTCAAATCGGCTTCGCTTTCCGGAACCAAAGTATATGTCATTGTTGCGTTGTTCTTTTTATTTTTAATAGTAACAACATTTAAAATCTGCACTTTTGAAGTGTTGATTTTCGATTCGTCGATAATACGTGCGTTTGCAATTTTATTCTGAATCACTGCAATTTTTGCTTCCAACATTCCTTGTGCATCTTTGGCTGCATCGTATTCGGCATTTTCCGAAATATCACCTTTTTCAATTGCTTCACCTATAAGTTTAGAAATAGCCGGACGCTCAACATTAGTTAACTGCTCCAACTCTTTCTTTAAGTTTTTTAATCCTTCATTTGTTAAATATACTACCCCGGACATTTTTAATCCTCCTTATTTACTAGTTACCATATAAAAAAAACAGAAAGAATTCCAGAAATCCAGAACTCTTCCTTGTGCAAATTTAGATATTTTATTGAAACTAAAAATATCTTCGCTAAAAAATGTTCAAAATGAACGAATTAGAAGTTTTTAAATATATTTTCGATTCAAAATCTCACTATAAATCACGGCTTTCCGCAAAGAAAATACTTCTTTCTTTTCTTTGATCGAATCCTTAATTGCGGGTTCGGGTTTTACTTCATTGCTGATCATTATGCCACCTTCATTTTTTGCTTCAAATTTGTATCCCTGTTCGTTTTCGTAGGGTTCAGATTCAGGTTGTTCATCCACATAATACTCAGGTTTGGTTTGCGGTGTTTGCGGAAATACATCCTGGTTGAAAAGTTCCCAGATATTTTCTGGTCTTTTTTGTCCGCCGGGAACAGCAGTTGGCTGTTTTTTCTTTCTCATTTGCCCGATTGCTCCCGCTCCCGCAATTAGTAATGTTAATATTATTACTATAAGATCATCCATTTCTGTTTTACTTTTTAAGACAATAAAAAATCTACTTTTGTTGTTTTTAGTAAAAATACGAAAAATATGCAGTTGCTCTTGAAAAGTGGGAAGTTTTTGTTTTTAATAAGTCTTCTGTTCCTGTCAGCAAATTCATGCGATAAAATCCAGGATTCGCAGGTTCCCAGTGTTCCGTTTTCGTTTACAATTGATTTGATAATTGCAAATGATTTGACAATTCCCGGTAATTCATTGTATTTTCCCGGTGGCGGATATGGCGGAGTTATTGTTTATTGTGCCGATTTGGATGAGTATTATGCCTACGATGCAACCTGCACCTACGAAATTAATCAAACCTGCAAGGTAAAGAATACGGGAGTTTTGGGAGAATGTTCATGTTGTAAATCGCAATTTCTTTTAACAGGAGGGGCTTATCCTGCAAAGGGACCAGCCGCAGCCCCGTTAAGAAATTATAATGTTTCGAAAGTGAATAGTTTTACTTTGAGGGTGTATAATTAGATAAGACAATAAAAAATGGGTTCCGGAAAATTTCTGAAACCCATTTTTTATTGTTGATATTATTTGTTTTTAATATCTGTAATGTTCCGGTTTATAAGGGCCTTCTTTGGGAACTCCCAAATATTCTGCCTGCTCGTCGGTAAGTTTTGTGAGTTTTACACCAATTTGTTCGAGGTGTAAACGGGCAACTTCTTCATCTAGTTTTTTCGATAAACGGTAAACACCGGTTTCGTATTTGTTTTGCCAAAGATCGATTTGTGCCAAAGTTTGGTTTGTAAACGAGTTACTCATAACAAACGATGGATGGCCTGTTGCGCAACCCAAATTAACGAGGCGACCTTCGGCAAGCAGATAAATTGCCTGTCCTTCGGGGAAAATATATTTGTCAACCTGAGGTTTGATATTTATTTTTTCAATGCCTTTGTACGCATTTAGTTTATCAACCTGAATCTCGTTATCGAAATGGCCAATGTTGCAAACAATTGCCTGGTCTTTCATTTTTGAGAGGTGGTCAATTGTAATCACATCTTTGTTTCCTGTGGTTGTAACATAAATATTTCCTTCTTTCAGGGCATTTTCAATTGTATTTACTTCAAAACCTTCCATTGCAGCCTGCAACGCGCAAATCGGGTCGATTTCGGTAACAATTACCCTTGCGCCGTAAGAGCGCATTGAGTGGGCACAACCTTTGCCAACATCGCCATAACCCAGCACAACCACCACTTTCCCGGCAATCATTACATCGGTGGCGCGTTTAATTCCGTCGGCAAGTGATTCGCGGCAACCATACAAATTGTCGAATTTCGATTTTGTAACCGAGTCGTTAACATTGATTGCTGGAACAAGTAATTCGCCTTTTTCGAGCATTTGGTACAGACGATGAACTCCGGTTGTAGTTTCTTCGGAAACACCTTGCCAGCCTTCAACTACCTTGTGCCATTTTAATGGGTTTTCAGCCAAAGTTTTTTTCAGTAAATTAAGGATCACAGCTTCTTCAGTATTCGAAGGAGTTTTATCAAGAACTTTTGCATTTTTCTCAGCTTTAAAACCCATGTGGATAAGTAAAGTAGCATCGCCGCCATCGTCAACAATCAGGTTTGGGCCGAGACCTTCGCCAAAATCAAGCGCTTTGTCGGTACACCACCAGTATTCTTCAAGGGTTTCGCCTTTCCAAGCAAATACAGGTACACCGGCTGCTGCAATTGCAGCGGCTGCATGATCCTGTGTCGAAAATATGTTGCAACTTGCCCAACGCACATCAGCGCCTAATTCTACGAGAGTTTCGATCAAAACTGCTGTTTGAATGGTCATGTGCAAACTGCCTGTAATTCGTGCTCCATTTAATGGTTTTTGGGGACCAAATTTTTTCCGGATCGACATTAATCCAGGCATCTCTTTTTCTGCTATTTCAATCTCTTTCCTGCCGAATTCTGCCAACCGAATGTCGGCAACTTTGTAATCCAGCTTTTTCTCTACCGCTACAGTCATAATTTTATATTGTTATTAATTGTTTCAAAAAAAATTTGTGCAAAACTAACAAATTCTGCCATAAAACAGGGTGATAATCAGAAATGTGGATGAAAGATTTAAGATTTTAATTTCCCATATCCGACATAAATTTAATTCGCATTAACCGGATATCGTCTTCAGAATATTCATCTTCTCCAAGTTCTTTCAGCGCTTCTTCAATTGAATCAATTTCGGTTTCGCGGAAATATTCAAAAATCTCTTCCTGGTGATCTTCATCCAAAACGTCGTCAATATAATAATCGATATTTAAACGGGTTCCCGAATTTACTATTGCTTCTACTTCAGTGATAATTTCTTTAACAGAAACTCCCTTTGAGTCTGCAATATCTTCAAATGACAATTTCCTGTCGATACTTTGAATGATAAATATTTTCAATTTTGATTTATCAGCTACCATTCTGACAACCAAATCATCAGGTCGTTCAATTTCGTTTTCCTCAACATATTTCGAAATCAAATCGACAATTTCTTTTCCATATCTGCGGGCTTTTCCCTGTCCAACGCCTTGAATATTTATCAATTCGTCCAGTGTCATCGGATATTGGATAGACATATCGGCCAGCGAAGGTTCCTGAAAAATTACATAAGGTGGAAGATTGTGCTTTTTTGCAATTCGTTTTGTTAAATCTTTAAGCATTGCAAACAATTGCGGATCGCCGCTTGCACCGCCCGAAGGTGCGCCTGCCGATTCATCAGAACCATCCTCATCTTCATATTCATGATTTTTTACCAACATGAAGCTTGTTGGATTTTTTAGGAATTCGCGCCCTTTTTCGGTCATTTTCAAAAGACCGTAATTTTCAATATCCTTGTTGATGAGGCCTGCAATCATTGATTGCCTGAAAACCGCGTTCCAGAATCTTTCATCGTGATCTTTCCCTTCACCAAAACAGTTGAGTGTGTAATGATTAAATGATTTTATAGCAGCAGTTTTGTTACCAATTAAAATGTTGGCAATATGGTCGGCTTTGTATTGTTCGTTTACTTCAACAATTGCTTCCATTGCCAGGGTAACTTCATCCATTGCTTCAATCTGTTCTTTTGGATTAAGGCAATTATCGCAGTTTCCGCAATTATCAGGTTTATATGTTTCGCCAAAATAGTGTAATAATATGGTACGTCTGCAAATAGCAGTTTCGGCATACGAAACCGTGTCGAGCAGCAATTGTTTGCCAATTTCCTGTTCGGCAACGGGTTTTCCGTGCATAAATTTTTCGAGTTTCTGAATGTCTTTATAGCTGTAAAAAGTGATGCACTTTCCTTCGCCTCCGTCGCGGCCAGCTCTTCCTGTCTCCTGATAATAACCTTCAAGGCTCTTTGGAATATCGTAATGAATAACGAACCGAACGTCAGGTTTATCAATCCCCATTCCGAAGGCAATTGTTGCCACCATTACATCTACATCTTCCATTAAGAATTTGTCCTGATTTCCTGATCGGGTAGCGGCGTCCATTCCGGCATGATAAGGCAATACTTTTATGCCGTTTACCGCCAGTGTTTCAGCAATTTCTTCAACTTTTTTGCGGCTCAGACAATAAATTATACCCGATTTTCCTTCATTTTGTTTTATGAACTTTATAATTTGGTTTTCAGGTTTGTTTTTTGGTCTGACTTCGTAATAAAGATTTTCACGGTTGAATGATGCTTTGAATACTTCAGCATCCAAAATCCCGAGATTTTTCTGAATATCGTGTTGCACTTTTGCAGTAGCAGTGGCAGTTAATGCAACAATTGGAGATTTGCCAATTTCCTCTATAATGGGTTTAATCCGGCGGTACTCAGGCCTGAAATCATGCCCCCATTCCGAAATACAATGGGCTTCGTCTATGGCATAAAAGGAGATTTTTATTTTTTTCAGAAATTCAATGTTTTCTTCCTTTGTAAGTGATTCGGGTGCAACATATAATAATTTTGTTTTCCCGGTCATTACATCATTTTTTACGTCCTGAATAGCTGTTTTTGACAGTGATGAATTTAAAAAATGTGCAACATTATCTTCAGCATGCATCCCGCGTATTGAGTCAACCTGGTTCTTCATCAGCGCAATTAACGGTGAAATAATAATTGCGGTTCCATCTAAAAGTAAAGCCGGTAACTGATAAATAAGAGATTTCCCTCCTCCGGTAGGCATCAATACAAAAGTATTCCTTCCATCCAAAACATTTCTTACTGCTGCTTCCTGCTCACCTTTAAATCGGTCGAATCCAAAATATTGTTGAAGTTTATCTGTTAATACAATTTCCTTCATAGTAAATTTAAATTTCCCTTACTCCTGATCTCTTGATTTGTGATTTCTAAATTATTTAAAAGTAAATAAAAATGGTTATAAGTGGCCGAAAAAAATTTATTTTATTCAATCTGCCGGTAAAGAATTAAATATTTCATCAACTTCAGAAGATAATAAGTACTTATATTTGTGCAGTTTTTAAAAATAGATAATCCAATTTTCATGAGCGAAGAAGCCAAAAGAGAAGAGCATTCAACTAAAAAAAGAAAGAAAAAAACCCCACAGGCCGAAATGTCATTTTTAGAGCATTTGGAAGAATTGCGGTGGCACATTATCAGGTCGGTTGTTTTAGTTGCCGTTTTTGCAGTGGCGGCATTCATAATGAAAGATTTTATTTTTAATGAAATTATTTTCAAGCCCAAAATGCCCGAGTTCTGGAGCAACCGAATGATGGCAAAACTTGGTGAATATGTTGGATCTGACGCTTTAAACATTAACCAGCATCCATTGAAACTGGTCAGTCTTAAAATGGCCGATCAGTTTATGTTGCATTTTATGGTTGCAATAGTATTAGGTTTAATTTTAGCTGCCCCTTTTATCTTTTTCGAAATATGGAGGTTTATTAAACCAGCTCTTTATGACAAAGAAAGAAAACATGCAAGTGGTGCAGTATTTTTCACTTCTTTACTATTTATGATCGGGATACTTTTCGGCTACTTTATAATAGTACCGCTTTCCATCGATTTCCTGACAACCTACAGTGTCAGCCCCGAAGTTGAGAATCAAATTAATATGCGGTCATATATAGGAACGGTAACTTCAATAACATTTGCTTCGGGTTTCATTTTTCTTCTTCCCATATTTTCATTCTTTTTAAGTAAGGTTGGAATTTTGACGCCGAAATTTATGAAATCATACAGGAGACATGCTTATGTAGTTATGTTTCTGGTTTCAGCAATAATAACACCACCTGATGTTTTCAGCCAGATAATGGTTGCCATTCCATTGGTTGTTCTATATGAAATAAGTATTTTCATTTCGAAAATTGTGGTTAAAAAACGTGAAAAACGGCTGAATGAAATTTAATCCTGACCGAAAAATACGTTATTTGCAACTATGATTTTAAGGGCCGAAAATATTGTAAAGAAATATCGCAAACGTACAGTTGTAAAAGGAGTCAGTTTTGAAGTAAACCAAGGTGAGATAGTTGGATTACTTGGGCCAAACGGTGCCGGAAAAACCACCTCTTTTTATATGATTGTTGGATTGATCCAACCATTTTCAGGTAAAATATTTATCGATAACGAAGACATAACAAATCAACCTGTTTATAAACGCGCCAAAAAAGGTATTGGATATTTAGCCCAGGAAGCTTCTGTTTTCAGAAATTTAAGTATAGAAGATAATTTACGGGCGGTTTTGGAGATGACAAAATATACAAAGCAGTATCAAAAGGAAAAACTTGAAACTTTAATCGAAGAATTTGGGCTGCAGCACATCCGGAAAAGCAAAGGAATACAACTTTCAGGAGGAGAGCGGCGGCGAACCGAAATTGCCCGTGCACTTGCGATCGACCCAAAATTTATTTTGCTCGATGAACCATTTGCCGGAGTTGATCCGATTGCAGTTGAAGATATTCAGGAAATTGTGATGAAACTCAAGGAAAAAAATATTGGTGTATTGATTACCGACCATAACGTCCACGAAACATTAAATATTACCGATCGTTCGTACCTGTTGTTTGAAGGCTCGATTCTAAAAGCCGGAACCGCTGAAGAACTGGCTGCGGATGAAGTTGTCCGCAGAGTTTACCTGGGACAAAATTTCGAATTGCGTTAAGAAATTCAATTTATTTTCAATATTCATTTTACACTTATTGTATTTTAAAAAAACATCCTTTTCTTTGCAGCGCCAAAATCAAAAAAATATCCGCTTAAAAGAAAGGGATAAAATTGTATAAAAAAATTCTGATAAAATTTGGTGGATTACAAAAATGAAGTATTTTTGCAGTCCCAAAATTAAGGGAAAATAGGAAGGCCCGTTCGTCTAGGGGTTAGGACGCCAGGTTTTCATCCTGGTAGCAGGGGTTCGAATCCCCTACGGGCTACTTTAGTTAAAAAGAAATAAAACAAAAATAATGGCAAACCACAAGTCAGCATTAAAAAGAATCAGGCAGAACAACGTAAAAAGGTTGCACAACAGGTATTATGCAAAAACAACGCGTAATGCAATTAAAGTTCTGCGCAACACCACAGATAAGGAAGAAGCTTCAAAATTATATCCTGAAGTGGTTTCTATGATTGATAAATTGGCAAAACGCAATATCATTCACAAAAACAAAGCTTCAAACCTGAAATCGAAACTGATGCTTCAGATCAATAAAATGTAAAAAGAAATTTTATTATAATTGAAGAACCTCTCCAATTTTGGAGGGGTTTTTTTGTGTTTTCAAATTAGATTTTGCCACATTTGAGCAGCAATTTTTTTTGCTGTTTTTCAAACTAACTCCGTGGCAAATGAACGAATACAAAAAATTGGTCATAAAAGAGTGGGCTGCTGAAGATCGCCCGCGTGAAAAACTATCAAAACAAGGTCCGCGCTCGCTTTCCGATGCCGAATTGATTGCCATTTTAATTGGCTCAGGCAACCTCGAAGAAACTGCGGTTGAGTTATCACGCAGAATACTTTCATCCGTTAATAACGACCTCAACGAACTTGGCCGGAAAAGCATTGAAAACCTTACTGTTTTCAAAGGAATTGGCGAAGCAAAGGCAATTACAATTGTTGCAGCACTGGAACTAGGTAAGCGCCGCAAAGAATCGGATATAAAAATTAAAAGTAAAATTACCGGTAGTAAAGACGCAGCCGACTTCTTTCAACCAATGCTTGGCGATTTAAACCACGAAGAGTTTTGGATTTTAATGCTCGACAGAGGCAATAAAATAAAGGATAGTTTTAAGGTTAGCGAAGGTGGAATAACAGGAACCGTAATTGATGTAAGGAAAATAATGCGTGTTGCTCTTGAAAAGCAGGCAACTTCAATTATTTTGTGTCACAATCACCCGTCAGGAACTTTGCAGGCCTCCGATGCCGATTTGAAAATTACCCAAAAAATAAAGGAAGCCGGAAAACTGATAGATATTCCCGTACTTGACCACATTATTATCGGGTACAATAAATATTATAGTTTTGCTGATGATGGAATTTTGTAATTACTGAAAAACAACTGAATGGTACTTGTCTATTCTGAAGAAATAACTCCCCGTATCGAATATATTTTTAAGTTGATATTCGTTCAAATACTCCGGGTGGAAGTTACATTTACAACGAATTCAGCTGAATTTCTTTACTCTGAATTGCCAAAAATAAATTACTCGCAAAATAAGTTTGGAGATGAGATTTATATAAACCCCCACGGACTTTTATCTCAAAAAGCGATTGAAAAAGTTTATATTAAGCCGGTTAAATACAATGAAGAAACTTTCTTTTTTGAAAGTTCGCCAGATTCGGTTTTTCCATTCGATATGTTTGCCGCTTCTTTTTATTTGGTTACCCGCTATGAAGAATATTTCGAAACTGAATTAGATAAATTTGGCCGGTTTTCAGCAAATAAAAGTATTTTAACTGAACGCAACCTGATTAAAAAACCAGTTGTTGATATTTGGGCAAAATGGCTGGCAAAGGAAATCAATAAAAAGCACCCGCAAATTACTTTTGTAAAATGGAGGTTTAAATTTATTTCAACAATTGATATCGACAATGCGTGGGCATACTTAAACAAAGGGTTTTGGAGAACTTGCGGGGCACTGGCAAAATCATTTGTGAAAGGAAATATTTCAGAATTTAAATCAAGAATTAAGGTTTTAAAAGGGAAAGAGAAAGATCCTTATCACACTTATGAATATCTCGATTCTGTTTTTGCAAATAACGAAGAAAAGGCAAAATTCTTCTTCCTGTTGGGCGATTACGGAAAGTTTGATAAAAATGTGTCGCATGAAAATATTGGTTTCCAAAAACTTATTCAGAAAATAGCTCGGGATTATGACGTTGGAATTCACCCTTCGTTTGCAGGATTTGTAAATGGTTGCCACGGAAAAGTAATTCGTGAAGCTAAACGGCTTGAGAAAATTACTGAAAAGAAAATTACGAAAAGCCGCCAGCACTACCTGAATCTGAAATTCCCCAAAACCTATCAGAATTTGATAAAAGCAGGAATTACTGAAGATTATACAATGGGTTTTGCTGATCAGATTGGTTTTCGTGCTGGCACCTGCACACCTTATTATTTTTATGATTTGGAAAATGAAACAGTAACAAATTTGCTGGTTTTTCCTTTTCAGGTTATGGACGGAACACTTTTGCATTATTTAAAGCTTTCGCCTGAAAATGCTTTTACTGAAGTTGAAAAAATTATGCACGAAATAAAGGAAGTGGGAGGTACTTTTGTATGTATCTGGCACAACGAAACAGTCAATGATTTGGGCGAGTGGAAAGGATTTCGAGAGGTTTTTGAAAAAATAAACAAGTTGGGTTTTAAATGGGCAAATGAACAGTCAAATAAAATATATTAATCACAAAGATATTGATGCGGAAAAGTGGGCGCATTGTGTTGAAAATGCCGAAAACAGCCGGATTTATGCAAATATCTGGCACCTCGACCGGACCGCAGTTATTTGGGATGCACTGGTTTATGACGATTATAAATATGTAATGCCGCTTCCGATTCGCAAAAAATATGGATTTTCCTATGTTTATCAACCCCTTTTCTGTCAGCAGCTGGGCATTTTTCCTGAACCTTCTGCTGCAATTGCCATAGAATTTCAAAAAGCGCTTTTGGGGAAATTTAAGTATGCCGATATTCATTTAAACTCTCAAAATCATTTTGACGTGGAAAGTACGGAAGCTGAACTTCTTCCGCGTGACAATTTTCTTCTCGATTTAAAATACAACTACAAGTCGCTGGCAAGAAACTATTCAACAAATACAAAACGAAATATTGCAAAGGCCGTCAAAAATAATTTGCAATACATTGCCGGGATTCGGCTTGAAGAATATCTGGCATTTAAAAAGACGAATTTAATTGATAAGGTTCTGAACCAAAACATGGAGAAACTTAAAAGCATAATTGCATTTGGTCAGTACAAAGGAATGGGAGAAATTTATGGAGTTTACAACACCGAAAATGAGTTGTGTGCCGCAGTTTATTTTTGCCGATGGAAAAACCGCGTTATTTATTTAAATGCTGTCACAAGCGAGAAAGGAAAAATGTTGGGGGCAATGTACTTTCTTGTCGATAATTTTATTCAGGCCAATGCCGAACGTGATTTGAAACTTGATTTTGAAGGATCGATGATTCCCGGAGTTGCCAGGTTTTATAGCGGTTTTGGCGCAACGCCTGAAACTTATTTTCTACTTAAATTTAATCGCTTACCTTTGCCATTTAAGTGGTTAAAACGGAATTAAAATATGAATGAATTTCCCAGGTTTGTCAGTTCTCAGTTGGGCAGATTGATTCCAATCCGAACGCTTTTAAAAGTTAAAATCCCGGTTTTCCAGCCTTTTTACCATGTTGTGAGCAACGAAAATCTTCCGCATATTGTAAATTACAACTACAGAAATACAGTTCAATTCGAAAAAGAACTTGACTTTTACCTTAAATATTTCAAACCGGTTTCTCTGTCCGAATTGATGACGGGGAAATCTTTCAGCAAAAATATTTTTCATTTGAGTTTTGATGATGGTTTGAAAGAATGTGCTGAAATAATTGCGCCAATTTTATTAAAGAAAGGAATTCCGGCTACGTTTTTTGTGAACCCGGGATTTGTTGACAATCAGCAACTATTTCACAAATACAAGGCAAGTTTGATTTTGGGGCAGTTAAAAAAAGTTCCACATTCTGAGGCGGAAAAAATATTAAAAGATCAGAATTTACAGGGCGAGCAAATCTTAAAAGCTACCATTTTGCAAGAAGTATTTTTGGATGAAGTTGCCGAATTGACAGGAATTAATTTCGAAAATTTTCTTGCTGAAACAAAACCATATTTAAGCACTGAACAACTTTTAAAACTGAAAGAACAAGGTTTTTCGATTGGTGCGCACAGTTATTCTCATCCCGAGTTTTGGAAAATTTCGGAAGACGAGCAGATGAACGAGATAAAAAAAAGCATGCACTGGTTGGTGGAAAAAATCAATCCTGAAATAAAAGCTTTTTCGTTTCCGTTTACCGATTCAGGAGTTTCGCAAAAAGTAATGAAAGCCCTGAAAAACCAAAATATTTGCGACATTTCTTTTGGAACAGCCGGTATTAAATACGATGAATATGATTCTCATTTACAACGGTATCCGGTTGAAATGCCTGGTGATTTTAAACAGAATTTGAAAGCTGAACTTGTATATTTTGTTCTCAGAAAAATAATTGGAAAAGCAACGGTAAAACATTGAA
>DAOPKR010000095.1:0-17397 GCA_035391305.1 Draconibacterium sp. | reverse complement strand
AAACGGCAGAAAACCGACCGTGACATTTTTCAGGAATTAATGCCTACCAAGGTAAAAGAGGTTTTACTTTTTTCAACACTTTATGATTCGTATTCGATTGTGCGCGAAGGACAGTTCAGCGATAAAATATTTGGCGAATATCTTCAGTTGAATTTATACGCCGCACCTCGTTTTACAAGTGTCAACACAAAGGAAGATGCCATAAATGTTATAAAACGGAACGATTTTGACTTGATAATTGTAATGGCCGGAGTCGATAAAATTACCCCGGTTGAAACTGCCCGCGAGCTCGACCTCATCAAACCAAATATCCCATTGTTGCTGCTTGTGAATAACAATGCCGATTTGCTTTTCTTTAAACGTGAAGTGCGCAAACTTGATTTTATTGACAGGATTTTCGTGTGGAACGGTAACTCAAACGTTTTTGTGGCAATGATAAAATACATTGAAGACAAAAAAAATGTTGCATTCGATACAAAAATCGGGAATGTCAGGGTAATTGTTTTGGTTGAGGACAGTATTCAATATTACTCCCGTTATTTGCCCATGCTTTATACCACCGTTATGACCCAAACTCAGGCGCTGGTAAAAGAAGATGCGACTGATGAACTGCACAAAATTTTGAAAATGCGGGCAAGGCCTAAATTGTTGTTGGTTAGCACTTACGAAGAAGCGGTTGAAATTATTAATAACTATAAAAAAAATATCCTTTGTGTAATTTCTGATGTGAAGTTTGAAAAAGGTGGTGTTGACGATGAGGATGCCGGGATTGAATTGTTGAAATATGCCGCTCAGTCATTTAAATATCCGGTTCCGCTGTTGCTTCAATCACATGATATTACAAATGCAAGCCGTGCAAAAAGTGTTGGTGCCGATTTTATCAATAAAAATTCGGAAAGCTTGTCGATGGATATTCTCAATTTTTTGTACCGCCGCTTGGGTTTTGGCAATTTTATTTTTAAAGGCGAGGACGGAAAACCACTCGCAGAAGCGCATAATCTCGAAAGCTTCCAGAAACTTTTCAGGGAAGTGCCTGCCGAGGCGTTAATGTATCATGGCAGCCGGAATTCGTTTTCAACCTGGCTGATGGCGCGTGGCGAAATCAACATGGCAGAAAAACTTCGCCCCGTGAAAACCAAAGATTTTAAGGGCGCTGAAGAATTGCGTGAGTTCTGTTTAAATATTTTCAAGGAGGTTCGTTTTGAAGAATTAAAAGGTACGATTGTAAACTTTAAACCGGCGATGGTTCATTCAAACCAGTTTATTGTGCGGCTGGCAAAAGGTTCGCTCGGCGGAAAAGGGCGTGGAATTGCGTTTATCAACAATTTTATCGAAAATATTCATTTCAAAAAATTGCTCCACAACCTGAATATCCGCATTCCGGCAACCACTATTTTGGGCGCGTATGAATTTGATAAGTTCATCGAAATAAACAATTTGTACGACGATCTTTATGCGCAAAACAATTACACAACAATTCGCAACCATTTTCTTGAAGCTGATTTTGACGAAGAAACCAAAACACGTTTGACTGAATATTTGGTTGAGATGAAAAAACCGCTGGCAGTGCGCTCTTCAGGTTTGTTTGAAGATTCACTCTTACAACCATTTTCGGGAGTTTATGCCACTTATCTTATTCCAAATAACCACCCCGATATTTCGGTTCGCTACAAACAACTCGAAACAGCCATAAAACTTGTTTATGCGAGTATTTTTACTGAATCGGCAATTGCATATTTCGATGCAGTGAAATATAAAATCGAGGAGGAAAAAATGGCCGTAATTATTCAGGAAGTGGTGGGGCAAAACCACAATGGCAAGTTTTATCCGGGCGTTTCAGGTGTAGCGCATTCCTATAATTATTACCCCGTTTCGCATATGAAGCCCGAAGATGGCTTCTCGGTGGCGGCGGTTGGACTGGGAATGTACGTTGTGGGGGGCGAAAATTCGTTTCGGTTTTGCCCGCGCTACCCTACAATAAATATCAACTCGGTTGGCGAACAGGTACAAAACACCCAAAAGGTTTTTTATGCAATGGATCTCACAAATCCTGATATCGATTTGGTTGCTTTTGGAGAGAATGCTTCGGTAAAAAAATATAAAATTAAAGAAGCTGAAATTGATGGTACGCTGGAACATCTGGCTTCAACATACGATGTTGAGAATGATGATTTGGTGCCGGGTGTCAAAGGTAAAGGTCCAAGGGTAATTGATTTTGCTGATTTGTTGAAATACAATTATATCCCATTTGCCGATACACTTCAAATTCTTTTGAAATTATTTAAAGAAGCCATGGGATCTCCCGTAGAAATTGAATATGCCATTGATCTGGAATCAAAGGAAAACGGGTTGCCAACTTTTTATTTGCTACAGATAAAACCTTTGATAAGGGTTGAAGAAGAAGTAGAAATTGATTTGGGAAATGTGCCCGATGAAAAGATTTTTATGTTTGCCGAACAGGGCATGGGAAATGGTAAAATTGAAAATATTTACGATGTGGTTTATGTAGATCCCGAAAAATTTGACAAACATAAAACCAGACAAATAGCACAGGAAATCACCGAAATAAACCAGGGTTTTGAAACAAACGGGAAAGAATATATACTTATTGGCCCGGGACGGTGGGGGTCGCGTGATCCATACACCGGAATTCCTGTTTATTGGGCAAATATATCAAAAGCACATATTATTGTGGAGATGGGTTTGCCTGATTTTCAAATCGATGCATCGCTGGGGTCGCACTTTTTCCATCATGTTACTTCAATGAATGTTGGGTATTTTTCTGTTCCTTTCAACTCAGAAAACTCAAAATTGAAGATTGAAGCCTTGAAACAACAGAAACTAATAAAGGAAACAGAATTTGTAAAACATGTGCAGTTTAACAAACCTCTCACTGTTTTAATGAACGGAAAAGATCGGAAAGTTTTGATTCATTGCTAAGATTGATTTTTTTTTGGACGGCATATTTTTTTGTGTGGTTCAGAATTTTAATCAAAATAAATTCGAAAGAAAGATTTTTTTACAAGCGTTAAGGTGATAAATTATAACCTTAAATGTTAATTTTTTTTCAAACTGTTGTGAAATAGGTTTCTAAAATAATCGTAACACATTTATAAAATTATCTTTGTACTGTGGAAATTTTTTTCATTGAGTAAAAAACTAAAAATCAGAGATATATAATTATTGTCAATCTAATCCGTAACGTTAGTTACATAAAAATTATCAACCTATGAGTAACATTTTCTTTTTAGTTCCATTTGCCTCAATTCTGGCTTTGGTATTTGCCTGGTTTTTCTTCAAATCGTTGATGAAGAATTCAGAAGGTACCGACAGGATGAAGGAAATTGCGCAGTATGTGCGTGAAGGTGCGATGGCCTACCTTAAAAGGCAATACAAAGTAGTCGGAATTGTATTTGTAGTACTTTTTGTACTCCTTTCAATTATGGCTTTTTTCCAGATTCAAAATCCATTTGTTCCGGTAGCATTTATAACCGGAGGTTTTTTCTCAGGTTTATGTGGTTTCCTTGGTATGAAAACCGCAACTTTTGCATCGGCCCGTACAGCGCATGGTGCATCACAATCGTTAAATAAAGGTTTGCAGGTTGCTTTCAGAAGCGGTGCTGTGATGGGTTTGGTTGTGGTTGGGTTTGCTTTGCTCGACATTGCAGCGTGGTACTGGTTTTTAACCAGTGTTATCTTTACTCCTGAAAATATGGCTTCTGGTTTGCATTTTGCCGGTTTAACCTTTGTTCATGAAAACACCACTGAACACCAAAAATTAATCGAAATTACAACTACAATGTTGACCTTCGGTATGGGTGCATCAACACAAGCATTATTCGCACGTGTGGGTGGTGGAATTTATACAAAAGCTGCTGATGTGGGTGCTGACCTTGTTGGAAAAGTGGAAGCAGGAATTCCTGAAGATGACCCGCGTAACCCTGCAACTATTGCCGACAATGTTGGTGATAATGTAGGTGACGTTGCCGGAATGGGTGCTGACTTATATGAAAGTTATGCAGGTTCTATTCTTGCAACAGCCGCACTTGGCGCTGCATTGCCAGCTATGGCTTTGCAGGAATCAGGAATTGACCCGGTACAAGCCGTTATGGCTCCAATGATTGTAGCTGCTATTGGAATTATACTTTCAGTTGTTGGGATTTTTATGGTGCGTACAAAGGAATCAGCAACTCAGAAAAACCTGTTAAACGCTTTATTGATAGGAACAGGCGGAAGTTCATTGCTAATATTGGTTGCAATGGCCGGAATGGCATATTTTGGTTGGGTTACATGGGGCGTATTTGGTGCCGTGGTTATTGGTTTGGCTTCGGGCGTAATCATTGGACAGGCAACCGAATATTACACATCTGACGAATATAAACCAACAAAAGGTATCGCAGGACAGGCAAAACAGGGACCAGCAACAACTATCATTGATGGTTTGGCAGTCGGAATGTATTCTACCTGGATTCCTGTTGTTACTATTGTTCTCGGAATTATAGGTTCATTTTATGCAGCAGGCGGAAGTACACAGTTTGCAATGGGTGTTTACGGTATCGGTTTTGCTGCAGTAGGTATGCTTTCAACGCTTGGAATTACTTTGGCAACCGATGCTTTCGGTCCAATTGCCGATAATGCAGGTGGTAATGCTGAAATGGCGGAACTTCCAAAAGAAGTGCGTGAAAGAACTGATGCTTTGGACATGCTTGGCAACACAACTGCCGCTACAGGTAAAGGTTTTGCAATTGGTTCAGCTGCTTTGACTGCCATGGCACTTATTGCCGCTTACATGGAAGAAGTGCGGTTATGGTTCGGAAAAATTGCAAAAGCTGGTGAAGGCTTTGTTTCAAAAGGTGAATATGTATTTTATAATGATATTGCACCCACCGTTACAGAGGGAATAAAAGCTGTAAAAATTTCAACTGCATCAGTTAAAGAATTGGCCGCTGCATACGATATTACACTTTTCAATCCATTATTTTTAGGTGGATTATTCCTCGGATCGATGATGGCATTTGTTTTTAGTGCAATGACAATGAAGGCAGTTGGTCGCGCTGCCGGAGCGATGGTTGATGAAGTTCGTCGTCAGTTCCGCGAAATTAAAGGTATTTTGGAAGGCACAGCTATTCCTGAATATGCAAAATGTGTTGAAATATCTACCAAAGGTGCACAAAAGGAAATGCTTCTTCCTTCGTTGGTTGCAATCATTGTTCCTGTACTTGTTGGAGCAACAATGGGGGTTGCCGGTGTTATTGGCTTATTATCGGGTGGTTTAACCGCTGGTTTTACACTTGCGGTATTTATGAATAATGCCGGAGGTGCCTGGGACAATGCCAAGAAATTTGTCGAAAAAGGTAATTACGGCGGAAAAGGCAGCGATGCCCACAAAGCTGCTGTTGTTGGTGACACAGTTGGAGACCCTTTTAAAGATACAGCAGGTCCGTCATTAAACATTTTAATAAAATTAATGACTATGGTTTCTGTTGTAATGGCCGGATTAACCGTTACTTTGAGTTTGTTGTAATAAAGATTCAAAACAAATACTTAAAAAACCATTCGCCTGAAGCGGGTGGTTTTTTTGTTACATGAAATTCATTTATAAGACACAAATAGAAAATAAAAATTTAGATTGATTCTTGAACAAATTAACTCTATTTTTAGTTTCTCTAATAAAAACGATTAAAATCAATAAAAATCAATAAGTATGGCAGATCTTTCAACCACCTACATGGGTGTAAAACTTAAAAACCCGTTGATCCTTGGAGCATGTAACCTCGTAACAAAACCCGAAACTATAAAACAAATTGAAGAAGCCGGTATCGGAGCAATAGTTTACCGCTCTTTGTTTGAAGAGCAAATCCAACTTGAGAATTTGCAAATGGACGAAGAAATGTCGGAATATGACGAGCGTAATGCAGAAATGACCAGTCTTTTTCCCGGTCTTGAACATGCCGGCCCGAAAGAACATTTATATAATGTTGAAAAATTGAAAAAAAGTGTAAATGTTCCGGTTTTTGCAAGCTTGAATGCTATCTACGAACCTACCTGGGTTGAATATGCAAAAGAACTTGAGAAAACAGGAGTAGATGGACTCGAAATAAACTTATATGCGGTACCTGGCTATTTTGAAGTAACAGGACAATCATTGGAAGACAAACAGGTACAGATAGTTAAGGCAGTAAAAAAGGCTGTCAAAATTCCGGTAAGTGTGAAAATTAGCATGTTTTACACAAACCCGCTCAACTTTATAAAGAAAATCGACGAAGCTGGAGCCGATGCATATGTTCTTTTCAACCGCTTTTTTCAACCTGATATTGATATTGATAAAGAAGAATTTCATTATCCATGGGAACTTAGTAATCCGAAAGACAGGATGCTTGGCCTTCGTTATGCAGGTTTACTTTATGGCAATCTGGATGGGAGCATTTGTATTAGCCGCGGTATTTATGACGCCAATGATGTTATAAAAATGATTCTTGCCGGTGCTGATGCTGTTCAAATGGTTAGCTCAATTTACAGAAATCAACCTGCAGTAGTTTCGGATATTTTAATGGAAATGAACCGGTGGATGGACAATAAAGGGTATAAATCTCTTGAGGAATTCCGTGGTAAACTTTCGCGCAAAAATATGAAAGACCCATTCTATTACCAACGTGCACAATACGTTGATATTCTTATGAGATCGGAATCGATTTTCAAGAAATACCCAATGGTATAAAGCATTTTTGGATGAAAAGTCTGAAGTTTAAAATAGTAGAAAACAGGAATCGCATGATTCCTGTTTTTTTATGCTGTAATATTTGGCAATCTTTCCATAAAATAATCAATTTCAGTCTCTTCCTTTTTCTGAAAACCTAGTCGTTCATAAAGTTTTAGCGCCGGATTATTTTTGTTTACATGTAAATTCAGTCTTTTGCCAGTTTGATTAGCTTCATTTATTAAAGCATTTATAATATTTGTTCCAATTTTTCTGCACCTGTATTTTTCAAGCAAGGAAATATCCAATATCCGGATTTGATTGTCTGTTTTCCATAGGTAAAGTCGGCCAATGTCTGTTTTTCTAAACTCAATAATTAGAAAATCAATATGTTCAAATGTGTTGATATAGTGCGAATGCTGTGCATTAAATTGAAATTCGATAAATTTTTCTTTTTGTAATTCATTCCAGCCTGCAGCATTCAGTTCTTCTTCTCTGGTATTTCGATATAATTCTTTTAAAAAATGCAAATCGCTTGCTGTAATTGGTCGATAATTAATTTCCATATGTTCTGATTTAAGCTTTGTATTTCATAATATTAATTATTTCGGGATTAATTTGGAATTAAGACAATTTAGTCTTAAATTCATGCAAAATAATTAAGCTTTTTAAAAACAAAAGGTTTTTTGATTCATTTAATCTGTTTGAAAAATAAAATAACAATAATAATCTGTTACGAATGTAATCTATGTAACACAGAGTAAAGATCATGACTTTCCGGGAATTTTTAAAAACATAATTTATTATAGTATAAACCATTAAATTAATTATTATGGAACCATTTATTGGTCAAATTCAAGCTTTCGGATTTAATTTTGCACCGCGTGGCTGGGCAAAATGTGAAGGACAATTAATGTCTATTGCAGAAAACAATGCCCTTTTTGCTTTGCTGGGTACCATGTACGGCGGAGATGGCAGAACAACATTCGGGCTTCCTGATCTCAGGGGAAGAAACATTGTTGGAGTTGGAAACGGTCCCGGTTTAAATCCTGTTGTTCAGGGAGAAAAGGGTGGTTCAGAGTCGGTTTTTTTAACACCCGCCAATTTGCCTGCCCATAACCACCAGGTTTCTGTTGCGGTGAATACCGGAGCCGGAGAAGAAGCCACTTCAACAGGTTTTCTTGCAAGCCATGCTTCAGCTTTTAGTGATGCACCCACGCCCGGTGCAGGTTTGGCGGGAGTTAGTTCTTCAAATACGGGAAATAATCAGCCATTTCAAAACCGCGATCCTTATTTGGGAGTTAACTATTGTATAGCTCTGCAGGGAATTTTTCCTTCGCGGAGTTAATACCTGTATAGCAGATTGTTTGTTAAATGCATTCAGTATTATATCGAATGGTAAATTGTAAGAGACATTAATACAATAATCTGAAAAGTTTTTAATCAAAAAGAGGGGCTGATAGATGAATAACATGCCCTTCTTTTTTTGTTTTATTTGGTAAAATCCATGTTCATTTTCAAAAAAATAAGTATGAAAAATTTTACATTTTTAATTATTCTGCTAAATCTGTTTGCGACACAAACAATTTTTGCGCAAAAGGTTGTAGTGATTGGTATGAACCACGAAACACCTGACGGTTTTTCGTTTGTTGCAACGGAAGCTCTTTCTGTAGGTGAGATAATATATTTTACTGATAATGAATATAGTGATTTGGTCAACGCATTTACCTTTAATGGGTTACCATCAGGAGAAGCTGTAATTAAATTTACTGTAACCACGCCATTCTCAGCAGGTGATGTGGTTTTTCTGAATGAAACTTCAACTGATGTTTTTACGATCTCGGGGAGTGGAGGCACCGGAACAGCAGCTGTTATGTCGGGCGTTTTTGGTAACCAGGGCTTTTCGCTGGCTTCAGGTGGTGATGAATTATATGCTTACAGCGATAATGACGCAGATCCTACAAATGGAATAGGACAGATTTATTCAGTACTTTCCACAATTGCCGGCAATTTGCCGGCTGACGCAAATCCTGCAAGCGACTACAGTAACTCAGTAGTTGTGCAAGGTTTTTCATCTTTAACACCAAATCGTACCGAATATAATCCGGCTCTACGCAATGTTGATGTAGGCACAGTTAATTTTACTTCAACAGCTAACTGGTTAAATGGTCAGACCAACTCAAATCTTTCAACTACTCCTTTTGTTGGTGTATCAGATCCTGATGTTTCAGTTACCGTATCCCCGTCAGCTGTTTTGGAAGACGGAGTGACAAATATGGTTTATACATTTACATTAAGCACAACGGCAACAAGTAATGTAACTGTTAACTTTACTGTTGGGGGTACTGCAACATTTTCAACTGATTATACACAAACCGGCGCCACAACATTTGGAACATCAACAGGAACAATTGTTATTGCCAATGGAACCTCATCGTCATCCATTGCAATTAATCCATCAACTGATGCCGGCCTGGAAACAAATGAAACAGTAGTACTTACAGTCAATTCAGGTACGGGATATATTATAGGGAGTCCTATATCTGCTGCAGGTACAATAACAAACGATGATATAAACAATACTTCTCCGCTTGTTGCTTTAACCGGGATAAATCATACTGATCCTGACGGTTTTTCGTTCGCAGCATTGGATAATATAAGCGATGGAACAACCATATATTTTACAGAGAACTCTTTTAACAATTCAACATTATCTTTTGTAGGAGATGAAGCTGTATTAAAATGGACGGCGTCGGGAAGCGTTGCAAAAGGCGAAGTTATTTATATTAAAGAAACAGCGCCAAACAGTTTATTCGTGATTTGTGAAGGAGGCGGCGGTTGCGGAACAATAACATTGATTGGCGGCGATTTTGCACTTGCCACTACCGGCGAAACTTTTTATGCATATTCGGATAACGATGACAATCATAAAAACGGAATTACTACCTTATATTCTGCTCTTTATACAGGGAATTCATCGGTTCCCGGCGGTAATATCCCGGCTTTGGAAAATCCGGTAACATATTATACAAATTCAATTTTAATTGATGGTTTTCCTGACGTTAATCCGAACAGAACTGAATACGATCCACTAAAACGTGTTGTAGATGTATCAATCGCCAATTTTTCGAATTTAAACAACTGGTATCATGCACAAACAAATCAGGATCTTTCAACCAAGCCTTTTGTAGAAAGTATAGATCCGTCGGTAACAGTTTCTGTTTCGCCGTCTGCTGTTTTGGAAGATGGTGAAGCTAACATGGTTTTTACTTTCACTTTGAGTGAAGTTGCAACAGGTGATTATACTATTAGTTTCAATGTTGAAGGTTCGGCAATTTTTAATTCAGATTATACTCAAACAGGTGCTGCAGGTTTTTCAACGTCATCAGGAGCAGTAGTAATTTCAAATGGAACATCATCTGCAACGGTTACGATTAATCCGGAGATTGATTCTGATGTAGAGATAAATGAAACTGTTGTTTTAACAGTAAGTCCGGGCGCAGGATATGTTAGTGGCAGCCCAAGTTCACAAACCGGAACAATAACTAATGATGATACAAATAATTCGCTTCCATTGGTGGCAATAACAGGACTAAATCATGAATCACCTGACGGATTTTCTTTTGTTGCTGTAAATGACATTCCGGCAAATACAAAAATATATTTTACTGAAAACTCATTCAATAACGCAACTTTAACGTTTGCTTCAGGCGAGTCTGTTGTTTCGTGGGCTTCTCCGGCAAATATTATTCCGGCCGGACAGGTAATTGTGGTTACCGAAACCGGTTCAAATATTTTTTCTTTAACCCGGAGTGGAGGTTCTGTTGAGGTAGGAAATATAACTGTTGAAACCGGTGATTTTGCTTTTGGCACAAATGGAGAAACATTTTATGCATACAATGATAATGACAACGATCCAACAAATGGGATTACAGATATTTATGCTGCGATTTTTACAGGAGCAGGTTCATCCGGAGGCGATATTCCGCTGTTGGAAGATCCTTCAGCAATTTATGTTAATGCTTTGGTTGTTGATGGTTTTTCAGTATCACTGCCCGGGCGAACTGAGTATGATCCCGCAAAAAGAAATGTTTTGGTGGAAGCCGTAAATTTCAAAGATATAGCAAACTGGTTGAATGCAGAAGCTAACCAATTGCTTTCGGCAGTTCCCTTTGAAAATTTAAATGTTGTTTCAAGTCCTGAACTTACAACGGCTACAATCGTGACATTTGATGCAACGTCTGCTGTTTTGGGTGGCGATATAATCAATGGCGGAAGCAATACTGTTACAGAAAGAGGAGTTGTGTTTTCTTCGGTTGATGTTACACCAACACTTGGCGAAGCAGATGTAACAAATGAACCAAATGGAGCTGGGACGGGTGTCTTTAGCGAATTGGTTGGATCATTAACTCCAAATACAACTTATTATGTTCAGGCTTATGCAACAAATTCAGTAGGAGTAAGTTATGGTGGTGTTGAAAGCTTTACTACAAGTTTCGGGATTGCAATCTGGAATGGTTCAA
Organism: Draconibacterium sp.; assembly: GCA_035391305.1. Taxonomy (GTDB): domain Bacteria; phylum Bacteroidota; class Bacteroidia; order Bacteroidales; family Prolixibacteraceae; genus Draconibacterium. The sequence goes on along the minus strand of DAOPKR010000095.1, from coordinate 6,177 downwards.
TAAATCAGGATTGGTTTACACCAGGTAACTGGGATGGAGGAATTGTACCTGATGCCGATTTTAACGTATTCATTCCGGGTGATCTGGTTTATTATCCAACATTAACAACTCCTGCAAATTGTAATAACCTGATAATGGAAAGTAAAGATAACAGTACAGGATCTCTGTTGGGGCAGGAAAATTTAACGGTAGGTGGTTTTGCCGTAATTGAACGTTTCATGGCTGGAAACCAATGGCATATGATAGCTTCACCTGTTGCGAATCAATCAATTACTTCATTTCTGACAGCAAATACCAATATTCCTACAAAGAATGTTGATGACAGGGGAATGATGGATTACAACGAACCCTCGGATAGTTGGAATACTTTTTTTACAACTACCCAGATAGGTTCGCTGACAAGTGGCAAGGGATATTCTTTGCGAACCGATGGTGATGATATTGTAATTTTTACCGGAACAATTGCCGGCGCTGGAGTATCAACTTCTGTTACTTCTGAAGGAAATGGCTGGAACTGCATCGGAAATCCCTTTATTTCGGCAATATCTGTAAACGCCGCTGCTGATGCCATAAATAGTTTCATCGGTATAAATCTGAATGAATTCGACCAGAGTTATGCAGCAGTTTATGTTTGGGAACAAACAAATAATGCATATTCAATAATTAATTTGGGCGATGCAGCTTTTTATGCACAATTGGGACAGGGGTTTTTCGTAAAAACAAAAGCAGGTGTCACTGAAATGCAATTTACAAATGCCATGCAAACGCATCAGCCCGGTGCAGTTTTTAAAAGTGATGAAATTTCGCTGCCGGAAATTAAGTTGACTGCAAAACTGGAAAACCATAAAAGTTCGACAAGAATTAAATTTGATGATAATATGCAAACGAAACTTGATGTTGGATATGATGCAGGAATATTTAAAACCGACTTTGATTTATATTCAAAACTAATTGTTGACAATGGCGTTAACTTCGGAATACAATATCTGCCAACTTCAGCATTAAATAAAATGGAACTGTCTTTGGGACTGGATTCTAAATACAAAGGTAAGGTTGAATTTTCATCAGAATTGATAAATATACCTGCCAACTGTGAAATTGTGCTTGAAGACAGGTCAAATAACAGTTTTACACGATTAGGTAATGGTAACAATTACACAGCAGCAATAAATGAAAATTCGAAAGTTAATGACAGATTTTTCATACATGCAACTAGCAGTACTACAGGCGTTTGGGAAGAAAACCTGAAACACGAATATTCAGTTTATACTGATAACAACAATATTATTATAAACGGAGAGGTTCGGGATAGAGCAGTTGCAACTCTTTATGATTTAATGGGAAGGAAAATAAGTGTAAGGCAATTGGAGCAGGCTCCATCAAATTATATCTCAACTTCGAATCTGAAATCAGGGATTTATCTGCTTAGTATCGATTATTTTGGCGGTAGTTTTAACCAAAAAATACCGTTGAATAAATAAAAGCTGAATAAAGTTTTCGATTAATATTAAAATTTACTCTTCGGCAAACCGGAATATCATTAAAATTAGGTTTGGCCAGAATTGGGTGTCAGGTGGCTGATTTATAGTCATTTGACACCTTTTGTTTTAAAAGATCAACGTGTGCGCAAAAAATTTGGTTTGTGTAAGAATTTATAACCACATTAACATACGGATAAAATAATTCATTGGAAACAACAAAAATTTACTTCATACAGCACAGAAAAATGATTCCTGACTATTGAATTTTTCGATGATATCAAACTGGATTTTTGCATAAGATTAATCAACTGGTTAAGCGGATTATATTATTAATCCAAAATTTACCTTTTGGTAACAGGTTTTACAATATAGATACAGATTGAAATTCATGTTACATATTTTTAACCCGGTTTAGTTTTTAACCAATTAGAAACAATACCAATTTTTAAATAACACATAAAACCAGAAATCATGAAAAAATCAATCTTACTTGCTGCGAGTATTATTTTCGCAATTTCAGTAAATGCACAGAAAGTTGCATTGCACAGCACTTCGGGAGTCCGGTTCTTTAACGGAACTGCGGGCTTTGTAAATGCTTATCAGGCTGCTGCTGCCGGCGATACCATTTATTTGCCGGGAGGTGGTTTTACCTCCCCCGGATCAATTAACAAAAAATTGTTTGTTTACGGAGCGGGCCATTATCCTGACTCAACACAAGTTACGAGCAAAACAATTTTAACCGGAAGTATAAATTTAACTGGTGATGCCGACGGTTTCCATATTGAGGGAGTTGATTTTACCGGAGGAATCACCACTACTACAAATGAGGCTGTTGATCAAATCACAATAAAGTATTGTCGTTTTCAAGGCGAAGTGAATATCAGGGGAGACCGTTCTAACCCATCAACAAATCTTTTACTGATAAATAATGTTCTGCAAAGCAACTTAAGGTTGACAAATGCACAAAACGCAGGGATTTTCAATTCCATCTTTAATTCAGGAATAGTTGATACTTATGGTAATCTTTTTCAAAATAACCTTTTTTTGCTGAATAATTATTCAAGTTATAGCTATGCCTATACAATAACAGGTGATAATAATACGCTTGAAAATAATATCTTTCTGCGTACCGCCGACAGAGAAATTGCGGGTAACAGTAATATTCTGAAGTACAATATAACACCAAAGGCTAGTCCATTCTGGGGTGATAATCCTATAACAGACTCAAACTACACCAGTGTTGATCTGACAAGTATTTTTGTAAATCAAACCGGAAATGTATTCAGTTATGCTCACGATTATCATCTGCAGTCTCCTGATATTTATTTAGGAGTAGATGGTACACAGGCGGGGATTTATGGCGGTACTTTTGTTTATAAAGATGGCGCTGTGCCTTCCAATCCTCATTTCAGCAAAAAGAATATTGCAGCTACTACTGATGAAAACGGATTACTTCATATCGAGATTAGTGTGGCTGCCCAAGACAAGTAATCATGAGAAATACACTATTATTTATCATATTACTTTGTGTGGGTAGTTACTTGTCTGCACAAAATCATCTGGTTGCCTATGAATACTGGTTCAATGGAAATGAAGGGGCCAGACATACTGAACTTATTGATCCTGCAACCAGGCACAGCTTAATTGCAAATATTGATGCTTCGGGTTTGTCTGATGGTGTAAATGTTCTTAATATACGCTACAAAGATGAAAACGGCTTGTTTAGCAGTACACTCAGTCAGCTGTTTTATAAAAATGCCGGCCACAACGTGCTCAATAATAAGTTAGTAAGCTACGAATATTGGTTTAACAACGATAACATTAATTCTGTAACGGAGTTTCTTGCTCCTGAGTCAAAGAACAGTATTAGTGCAAGTATTGATGTATCGGGTTTGCCTGATGGAGTGAATGTATTCAATATTCGTTACAAAGACGAAAATGGCATGTACAGCAGTCCGTTCAGCCAATTGTTTTATAAAAGCCCGGCGCAACTTCCGGCTAATAACAAATTAGTCAGCTGCGAATACTGGTTCAACAACAACGATAACAAGAAAAGTACTGAAAATTTGCCAACGGCTGGCATGCACAGTTTTAACACTAATCTTGATGTTTCTGATTTACCTGAGGGAGTTAATGTATTTAATATTCGTTACAAAGACGAAAGCGGAGTTTATAGTTCAACGCTTAGTTCACTGTTTTACAAAACTTCAAAAAACCAGGTGGCTGAAAACAAAATAAGTGCTTACAGATTTTGGTTGGATTCAGATTTTGAACAGGTGAAAACGATTGAACTGGCACCGGAAGTTTCATTGATTGCGCTGGCAGAAGATATTGATCTCTCCTTTGTACCTAAAGGGATGCATGCAATACATTTTCAATATAAGGATTTGTTAGGCGCCTGGAGTGTTGTTTCGACTGACAGCATTACAAAAACCGCAAATCCTATCGCAGCTTTTTCTTTTTCAAATTCAGCTGTTTGTGCAAATAATGTAATCGATTTTGAAAATGAAAGTTCAGAGGCAGATTCGTGGTTGTGGGATTTTGGTGATGGAAACAGTTCCACGGAATTTAACCCGGGTTATACTTATACAACTACCGGAGATTTTAATGTAAGTTTGATTGCCACTGATTCAGATAGCGGACTCAAGGATACAGTTATTCATCTCATTTCAGTAAATTCAAAATTTGAAAACTCTGTTACGGACGAGATTTGTTCTTCTGAAATCCCTTATATTTTTGGTTTGCAACAACTAACCCAAAACGGTAATTATACCGAAATATTCCAAACAATAAATGGTTGCGACAGTATTGTTCATTTAATACTGACAGTAAATCCATCATACACAGAAGTTGATTCGAAAATCGTTTGTGAGAGTGAAGTGCCGGTTATTTTTGGCACACAATCACTGGTTTCTTCAGGAGAATACACCGAAACCTTCCGGTCGGTAAATGGGTGCGATAGTGTTGTAACGTTAACTTTGTTAATAAATCCAACCTATAGTAAATCTGAAACTAAAACTGTATGCTCCAATGAATTGCCAGTTGTTTTTGGTTCACAACTATGTGAAACCGGTGGAAATTATACCGAAATTTTCGAGACAGTAAACAATTGCGACAGCACAGTTTATTTGACTTTAGTTGTTAATGAAGTGATAAATACCACATTAGCTGATTTTATTTATGTTGAAGATTTACCATATATTTTTGGAAAACAACAACTGACTAAAACCGGTTTTTACAACGAAACTTTCTTAGCTTTAAACGGTTGCGACAGTACCGTCAATTTAACTTTAACTGTGATTGACACTTCTTTAGTGACTGACAAAACACCTCCGGCAGTAAAATGCAATGAGATTGATATTTATCTGAATGAAGAAGGAAGATACGTTTTGAAAACCGGCGATATTAAGGCTTTATCAGCTGGAACAACAGATAATATCTCGGCGCCGGATAACATTTTTATAAATGTGTTCCGAAAATCATTTAACTGTAATGACAGTGGTCGTGAAGTTGAGGTTGAAGTTACTGCAACCGATGAAGCTGGAAACGAAGCCAGCTGTACGGTAAATTTGATGATCAGGGATACGTTCTCTTTAAAAATAGAACCCGTTGAGGATATTGAATTGGTTCTCGACGCCGGTATTTGTGAAACACCAATTGCCTATCCTGCATTAGTTTCATCAAATAATTGTGCTGAATTCAAACAAATTTCCGGTTTGGGAGCCGATGGTATTTACCCACTTGGAATAACAAAGGAAGAATGGATTTTAACCGGTCCTTCCGGCGATTCCCTGGCATTTTCTTTTAATGTTACAGTTTCTTCCGTGAATGATTTGCCAACTGTTAAGCCGATTGCAAATGTTTCAATAGAGGAAGATTTACCCAATTTGAAAATTCCTGTGTCGGGAATTTCACACGGAAATGATTGCAACGTGCAGGATATTGAAGTAAGAGTTAGCAATTTAAACACAGCATTGATAACTGACATATTTATTGAATATACTTCGCCTGATTCAACAGCAATTATTAACCTGACATTTGCGCCTGATATGAGTGGGGCCGATGAAATTACAGTTGTTGTTAATGACAATGAAGGAGGATCAGTTTTTGAAACATTTGCGGTAACGGTAGTTCCGGTAAATGATCCACCTGTAGTTGTGAATCCGCTTCCTGATTTTAAGTTAAATGCTTCTTTCCCTTTAAAGTTCACTTTAAGCGATGCACCAGGTGGTACTTTTACTGACGTTGATAATACTGATCTGACGTACGAATTATCGATGGAAGATGGAAGTAATTTTCCAAATTGGGTTGGAATAAAAAATGACACATTAATATTTACTCCGTTGATTGCCGATACAAGTTGTATTTCTGTTGTAATCAAGGCTTTTGATAGTTCCGGAGGGGTGGTTGCTGATACGTTTAAAATTTGTGTTGAAGGTTATCCAACCGGAAATGACAATATTGAAGACCCGGGATTTGATATTCAAATGTTTCCGAATCCTGCAAAAGGAGTGGTTAACCTAAAAATGATCTCAGCTGAAATACTTGATTCCGAAGTTATTGTCAGAAATATTGCCGGAAGTGAAGTGTTCAGAAAAAAGTACCTGGCTGCTGATCTGATAAAGCTTAACCTTTCAGGATATGTGAGCGGAATTTATTTGGTAACGGTAAAATCAAGGGACAATTTTGTTATAAA
>DAOPKR010000094.1:11677-17482 GCA_035391305.1 Draconibacterium sp. | reverse complement strand
GGATCAGGACTTAATCCGGGAATTGGGGCAATTTCGCCAATTCCTTTTTTTGATGGGTTTTCATAATCATTCAGAATCAGATAAAAAACGTCTTTTTTATGCAGTACGCCACGGGAAGTTCCAGCCGGTTGTTTAAAAAAAAGTGTTCGTTTTGAAAATGATGCTTTTATCATTATGTAAGCAGAATGCCAATTGAATAAGTAACAGAAAAGAAAAAAGTAGTTAGCGCCAGCACTTTCAGCTGATTGTTTAGTTTTTGCGGAACATGGTTTTTAAAAACTTCATAAAGGTGAAATGCAAGCGGGAAAACCGACAATAAAAACATGAGTTGGTAAATAGATTTCCAGGTATCGATAACAAAAATTACAGATAAAACCATAGACAAAACAATCAGCAAAGTGTGATAGAGTTTGGCATATTCTGAACCCATTCTCACTACCAATGTTTTTTTTCCGCTTGCGGCATCGTTCTCAATATCGCGCATGTTGTTCAGGTTCAGCACACCCGCGCTTAACAAACCTACAGAAGCGGCTGGCAAAAGCAATGAAAAATGAAAATGGTTTGTGTGCAGAAAAAAGGTTCCGCAAACGCCAACCAACCCAAAAAAAATAAAAACAAACAAGTCACCAAAACCCGAATATCCATAGGGATTTTTTCCGACTGTATATTTTATGGCGGCCACAATACTTGCAATGCCGAGAACAAAAAATAAAACGATTAAACCAATATTTGCATTTCTTATTCCAGTTAAAATCAATAACCCTCCGGAAATAAATGAAAGAAGGACAAACACAGCTATCAACCTTTTCATCTCGGTTTTAGAGATTTTGCCTGATTGAACTGTGCGTTCAGGACCGAGTCTTTCTGCATTGTCAACGCCGTTTTGTGAATCGCCGAAATCGTTGGCAAGGTTCGAAAGTATCTGCAAAAAAACAGTTGTTGATATGGCAAGAATAAAAACAGTTGGGTTGAACACGCCTTCGGCATAGGCCAGAAAACTGCCCAATATTGCACTCGACAAAGCAAGTGGCAATGTCCGCAATCTGAAAGCATCTAACCAAACCAGGAATTTATTCATTGCAAAAAATCAAGGGAATTTTGGAAATTTTTTATAATCGGGTTTTCGTTTTTCAAGAAATGCTTTTTTGCCTTCCTGCGCCTCTTCCGTCATATAATACAACATTGTTGCGTTTCCTGCAAGTTCCTGAATACCTGCCTGTCCGTCAAGTTCGGCATTTAACCCTGCTTTAATCATACGCAACGCCAGCGGACTGTGTTGCATTATCTTCCGGCACCATTCAACCGTTGTATCTTCCAGTTGGTCAAATGGAACTACTTTGTTGACAAGCCCCATTTCCAAAGCTTCGGCGGCTGAGTATTGTTCACAAAGGAACCATATTTCGCGGGCCTTTTTTTGTCCAACAACACGAGCCAGATATGACGAACCAAAACCAGCGTCAAAACTGCCAACTTTTGGACCGGTTTGACCAAAAATTGCATTCTCGGAAGCGATGCTCAAATCGCAAACCACATGCAAGACGTGGCCGCCACCGATTGCGTAACCGTTTACCATTGCAATTACCGGTTTTGGTATTGAGCGGATTTGCTTTTGTAAATCGAGGATATTTAACCGCGGAACACCGTCGCTGCCAATGTATCCGGCAAAACTTTTCACATTTTGGTCGCCGCCGCTGCAAAATGCTTTGTCGCCTTCGCCGGTAAGAATGACCACCGAAATTTCGGCATCCTCTCGGCAACGAACCATTGCATCGCACATTTCAAGCGTTGTATCGGGCGTGAAAGCATTTCGGTAACGCGGGCGGTTTATTGTAATTTTTGCAATTCCTTCAAAAAATTCAAATTTTATCTCTTTGTAATCTTTAATCGTTTCCCAATTCCTTGTCATAGTTATTGTTTAAAAATTTGAAAAAATCTTTTGTAACCTGTGGCTTTCCATTATTTGGCGTTCTGATCTCCAGAATTTCGGCACCACTTTTTTGCAAAACTAAATTTTTTATGGAAACCTGAAGTTCTTTTTCGTTTGTACATAAATTGTATTTCAAACCAAAAGCTGCTGATAAATTTTCGAAACCGACAGGATGAAAAGCATTCACAAACGGCACAAAATCATCGGTTTCCGAGGGGCCTTTTAACAAATGGAAAATGCCACCTCCTTCATTGTTTATCAAAATAATTTTAAGGTTTTTTGGAAGTTCGCGGTTCCATAAAGCGTTTGAATCATACCCAAATGTTAAATCGCCAACAATTGCAAAAACAGGTTCATCAACTTTTGATGCCAGCCCGGCAGCAGTGGAAAGGCAACCATCAATTCCTGAAACGCCGCGGTTTGAATAGTATTTTCTGTTTTTCTGGCCGAAATAGGAAAGATAACGAATCACACTGCTGTTGCCCGCAAAAACTGCTGCATTTTCAGGGATAAGCGTTGAGATTTCGTTAAAAACCAATAAATCAGAAAAACCAATTTTGCTGATATAAGTTGCTGATAAACGACCGGCTTTTTTGCTTTCATTTTCCCAGAAAACCTTGAATGTGTTCTGTTCTCCTTCGGGTTGAATTTTTAATTCTTTTAAAATTGAATGAGGTTCAGCAACAATAAAAGAGTTTATATTTTGAAAAGTATCGATGATTTGTTCATCGGTTGAGATGCGATAAAATTTTGAATTTTGAATACCGCGAAGGAAGAGTTTGATTTTTTTTGAAACTACCTGTCCGCCAATACTAATTACCAAATCGGGGATTACGGACTCCGGATATTTTATTTTGCTGTTAAAAGTAATTTCAGGGTTAGAAATTGTTGCAGATTCAAAAACATTTGAAATCGGTTCGGCGATAACAACAACACGTTTGTCAGCCGCCAGAAAACGAATTGTTTCAGATTCTTCATTTCCGGGTTCCATTTGTCCACAAACAATTAAAATAGATTTTGCTTTTTCCCAATCAATCTGAAAAGCACTGTTCTTTTTAAGGGAAATAGTAGTTTCCTCTCTTTTGATAATTTGAACCCGGGTCGAAACTTCAGGTAAACTTTCATACAAAGGTTCTTTCAGCGGAACATTAATATGCACGGGGCCGTGGTTTGCCGAAACGGATTTATAAAACGCTTCATTTACAATGCGGTGCGTGTGCCAAAGTTCGTCAGTGTCTGAAATTTTGACCGGAAGGGAATAGCTGGCTTTTACATAGCTTTCAAAAATCCTGTTTTGTTGAATTGCCTGGTTGTCCATTTGTCCGATCCATTCAGGCGGCCGGTCTGCTGTAATTATCAGAAGCGGAACCTGCTGGTAAAATGCTTCTGCAATTGCCGGGGCATAATTTAATGCAGCAGTACCTGAAGTGCAAAGCAGAACCGTTGGTTTTTTGCTTGCCAAAGATTGCCCCAACGCAAAATATGCAGCGCTCCTTTCATCGACCAAACTTGTACAACTGTCTCCAAAACGGGTGAAGAATGCTTTTATCAAAGGGGCGTTTCGAGAGCCGGGAGAAATGACAACATTTTTTACGCCATGAACAAAAAGTATTTCCGCCAAATCTGTAATATGTTGCATATGATGAGGCATCCGGTCAGGAAATATTTTTAATTACCGAAAGCAGTGTCCCTGTTTTTATTTCGGTTTCGTACCATTCGTCTTCGGGATTTGAATCGATTGTAATTCCGCCGCCCGAATACAGAACAAGCCGGGAACCGGTGATTTGCATGCAACGCAGGTTCACAAAAAGCATTATCGGGTTATGAATTCCAACGGGGCCAAGAAATCCGCCGTAATATTCGCGGTCATGTTTTTCTATAGCAGTAATAATTTCGAGGGCTTCTTTGGTTGGCGAACCGCAAATTGCCGGTGTTGGGTGGAGGTTATTCAGCAAATTTCCAACATTTCCGTTGCTGGTACTTGCATTCGAAATAAAATCTGTACGCAAATGCAGCAAGTTTCCGGCCTGTTGAACGTAAGGTCCGTGCTGTTCAATATTTTCCCAATGGTTTGATTGCAAAACCTTGTCAATATGTTCTGAAACAAAATTTTGCTCCTGTTTTTCCTTGTTCCCCCAGTTTTCAATTCCTAAAAATTTTTCGGTGTTTTCTTTAGTTCCTGCTACTGAAGAGGTTTGAAATACATTGTTTTTCAGAAAGGCAAATGGTTCAGGAGTTGCGCCCATCCAAAAATGGTTTTCGGTTTTAAAAACATATACAAATGCCCTGGGAAACAATTCGCAGAGTTTTAAAAATATACCGGGTAAAAATTTTTCGTTTACGCTGTTAACCAATTTTATCCTGCTCAAAACGGCTTTTTGTATTTTTCCGTTTTTGATCACATTCATTATTGATTCAATATGCTGCAGATATTCACTTTTTGAAACCTGGTAAGGCCGGGCGAACGTTTGGTTTTCCTGCGCGGGGTATTTAATATTGCTAATTTGGTCAAATTGTTCATCCGGAACTTCCCCTAAAAAACAGAAATCGGGGTTTATAATAAACATTCGATTTTTTGCCGATTGTTTAAATGGTGCCACAAGAAAACCTTTTAAGTTTGTTATTCCTGATAAATTTGCAAGTTCTTCGGCATCACGGTTTTTTTGCACTACCAGCGACTGTGCCGTCTGATTGGGCAACCTGTAGGCGGCAAAAGTGAGATTGTTTTTTAAGCAAACCGAAATCGTTTCGCTTATTGATTTAACTGATATTTTTGTCTGATCCTTCAATTTTACCTTTTCTTTTCAGTGATAATATTAGTAACCCTGACCACCGAAATAAGTTTATTGTTATCATCTGAAATTTTAACCTCCCAAATATGGGTGGTTTTACCTTTATGAATGAGTTGTGCGTCACCAATTAATTCACCTTTGTCAACCGATGAAATGTGGTTTCCTGAAACCTGCATCCCAAAAGCATTATATTTTTCGCGGTCAATTAAAAGGTACGAACCTGCACCGGCCAGCGATTCGGCAAAAGCCAGTGAAGCACCGCCATGTAAAATACCATTTGGCTGGCAGGTTTTGTTGTTAACCGGCATTGTTGCGTGGATGCTGTTTATTTTGAAATGTGTAAAAACAATTCCCAAAACACCAATCATTGAGTTGGCACAAAAATCGTTTAACTGATCAATCTCTTTCATTTATATATCGTTGCAAGCCTTTGAAACAAAATTATTCCCTTTAAGTTTAGATTTAAAAACTCTCCGGGTGCAAAAATAGGTTTTAGAAAAGACAAAAAAGAACAATCAATAAAACTTTAACTATTTCAAACAAATTGAGGTGAAAAATACTACCGGAATTATGCAAAAATCAGAATACGATTGTAAACGAAGTTCTTTGCGGTTGTGATTCAACTTTCAGCGTACCTCCGTGCATTTGCATAATTTGCCTTGATAAACTCAAACCAATTCCCGAACCGTTTTCCTTCGTGCTGAAAAAAGGTACAAATATTTTATCAAGCAGATCGCCCGGAATGCCCTGCCCATTATCGGTTACCGATATTTGTGTCCTGTCGTTTTTGTTGATTTCAGCTTTTATTGAAATTTTTCCGTTTTCCTGGTCTTTCAATGCTTCGTCGGCGTTTTTCACCAGGTTTATAAGTACCTGTGCAATTTGTTTTTCATCGGCAATTATTTCCAGTTCTGCAGGTTTGCATTCCCATTCAATTTGTGTCTTTTCGTTTTTCGGATCAACCTGCAGCAAGGTTACAGTGCTTTCCAAAAACTGGTTCAAAGCAATTTTTTTCTTTTGGGGTTTTGGTAAACGTGTGAGCTGGCGGTAATTTTCAACAAAACTGATTAAACCGTTGCCGCGTTC
>DAOPKR010000094.1:6305-11577 GCA_035391305.1 Draconibacterium sp. | reverse complement strand
AACGTGTGAGCTGGCGGTAATTTTCAACAAAACTGATTAAACCGTTGCCGCGTTCATTTATAATTTCGAGTCCTTTTACTGTGTTGCTGATGGTTTTTTGGTCAGGAATTTTACCGTCCAGATTTTTAAAATATCCCGAAATGGTTTGCGACAGCGAAGTAATTGGCGCTATTGTATTCATAATTTCGTGGGTTAGAACTCGAATGAGTTTTATCCATGATTCCAACTCTTTTGTTTCCATTTCGTTCTTAATATCCTGGATGGCAACCAGTTGAAAATTTTGGTCAGCAGTAATAAAAGCTGTTGATTTCATGGAAAGCTGAACTGTGCCGGTTGAAGAGTTGAAACTTATCAGTTTATGATCGCCGGGACGTAAATCTTTTAATGCCAGAAAAAGTTTTATGTCAACCTGAATTAACTGGTTGACATGTGTGAGCTGTTCGCGGTTAAGTAAATGTCTTGCTGCCGAGTTCGACAAAAATATATTTCCGGACTGGTTGATTGTGATTACCCCAATTGAAACCTGTTCAAGAATGGTTTTGAAATACTGCTCCTGTTCCTGCAAACCAAATTTGATTGTTTTAATCAATTCGTTCAGTTTATTCAGACTTTCGTTGAGTTCGTCCAACGATTTATTGCCCGTATTTACCGGGAAATGCAAGGTTGAATCGTCGTTTCTGACCGCGTCGAAAAAGAATGCAATTTTGCGGTTGGTGCGGTTTAAATAATTAATAAGTTCAACAATTTGTATAAAAAAAATTAGCGCAAAAACACTCGTCATAGTATATAATCCTCTGCCAAAAAGCAGCCAGCCTATTGTTAACGCCGAAACAGCCAGCAAAATAGTTCGGAGCACGATATTCAGATAGAAGTTTTTGCTCGACATGATTTACAGGTTGTATTTTTTCATTTTGTTGTAGAGTGTTTGCCTTGTAATTCCCAATTGTTGTGCAGTTGTCGATAAATTCGAATTACTTTTTTGCAGTACTTTCGAAATCATCCTCCGTTCCATTTCTTCAATAGTACCTTCAAAAGTTGAATTGGCATTGGTTGTTTGATTAAAAAAGAAATCATCGGAACCAAGTTCGTTTTTGTCGGAAAGTATTACAGCTTTCTCAATGGCGTGTTGTAACTCACGCACATTGCCGGGCCACTGGTATTCAGTTAATTTTTGAATCCCCGGCTCGTTGATTTTTAAACAGTTTTTTCTGTATTTGTTGCAATATATTTTAAGGAAATAATCGGCAATTGCAATTATGTCTTTTTTTCGTTCCCGCAACGGGGGAATTTCAATCTGAATGGTATTGATACGGTACAGCAAATCTTCACGGAAAGTACCTTCATCAACCATTTGCGAAATGTTACGGTTAGTAGCACAAATTAACCTGATATCAATCTGGACTGGTTGGTTGCTGCCGATTGGAGTTACCTTGCGGTTTTGCAAAACGGTTAATAATTTGGGTTGAAGGTGGAGTGGGAGGTTTCCGATTTCGTCGAGGAAAAGTGTTCCGCCACTGGCATTTTCAATTTTGCCGGTTCGGTTTTCGCGTGCATCGGTAAAAGCTCCCTTTTTGTGGCCAAAAAGTTCGCTTTCAAAAAGAGTTTCGCTTATTGCTCCCATATCAACACTTATCATTATTTCATCGGCACGTTTTGAGTGGCGGTGCAATTCGCGGGCAATCAATTCCTTGCCAGTCCCATTGTCGCCCGTAATCAGCACGTTGGCATCGGTTTTAGCCACTTTGCGAACAAGGTTCAAAATCTCAAGCATTTGAGGCGACTGTGCAATTATAAAATGTTTGTCGCGGTTGATTTCACTTTTCAAAGCGCTTTCTTTTTGCTTCAACTGTTTTATCTCTTTTTTCGATTGCTGGAGTTTAAAAACACTCAGCAGGGTAGCACGCAATTTTTCGTTGTCCCATGGTTTTAAAACAAAGTCAGCAGCCCCGTTTTTCAAGGCTTTTACAGCAAGCTCCACGTCTCCGTAAGCTGTAAAAAGCACGGTTTCCATATCAGGTCGCAGTTCCTGAATTCGTGAGAGCCAGTAAATTCCTTCGTTTCCGGTATTTACCCCAGCCGAAAAATTCATATCGAGCAACACCAGATCAAAATTGCCGGTTTCAATCAGGGCTGGCAATTGATTAGGGTTGGCAATTGTTTTTACTTCGGCAAAATCGTCACTCAACAAAATTTCAAGCGCGCTTAAAATACTTTTGTTATCATCAACAATCAGTAGTTTTCCTTTACTCATTTTGTTATAAAATATGTATTTAACACAATTTCGTTTATATATTTTTTATGGCTTTAGCCAGGTTTCACAGGTTATTTTGACTCAAATTTAGTCAGGCACAAATTCAGTTCAAACAATATGTAAAAATATTTTACACATTTTGTAAAAATATTTTACACCGGCATTCTAATTTCAATTTCAATTATTGCTTAAAGATCTATTTTACAGAGTATTAAAGAAACTGGCATTTTTTTGGCATAGTAAACCTTCAAATAAAAAAAATATGAAATTTAAAAGTATATATCTTCTACTGATTCTTATTTTTTCTGCCGGAAGCGGAATAGTTAATGCACAGGAATCCTGGACATTAAGCGACTGTATTAATTATGCGCTTATTAATAACCTCGATATTGAATCTCAAACAATTATTACAGAGAAATACAAGGAAAGTTTTAACCAGGCGAAAAGAAACAGACTGCCAAATATTAAAGGAGGTACTGACTACGGTGTAAGTTTTGGTAAATCAGTGGATCCGGTTACCAACGATGTAACATACAACAACTTTAACTCAAATAATTATTCTCTCAGTGGTGGAGTAGCTCTTTTTGAAGGTTTTATACGGAACAATCAGATTGCTTACAACAGGTTTGTTTATCTCGCCGGAATTGAAAATGAAAAAAACCTGAAAGTTGAAATCGGTTTTAAGGTAATGAATGCATTTCATAACGCATTATATTACAAAGGTTTGATCGATATTGTAAAACAGCAGAAAGAACTTTCGGAACTTAATCTGGAAAAAATAAAGAGACAAACCGAAGTTGGATTAAGCGCAAAAACCGAATTGCTTGAAATTGAAGCCCGTCTTGCCGATGAAGAATTACTTTTGATTAGAACCGAAAATAATTTTAAGGCATCGTTACTTGATTTAAAAAGGGCTATGAATTTCCCTGTAAGTAAAGACCTTAATTTGGCAGAAATAAACGATGCTGAATTTATCCAATATCCTGTTTTCGAGAATGCCGACAGTGTTTTTGCACTTGCTCTTGTGAATCTTCCTTCAGTAAAGGCAAAATTACAGCAGCTTAAAGCAGTTGAAAAGGCACTTGATGTATCAAAAGGCTCGCTTTACCCGTCATTATATTTAAACGGAGGTTATTACACCGGTTTTTATAACTCAAGAAAAGATGTTCAGGGGAACTCGATAAATTTTAAAGACCAGTTAAAGAATAATGCTTCACAATCGGTGGGGGTTTCTCTTTCGGTTCCAGTGTTTAACCGCTGGAACAACCGGTCGAACGTTAAACAAAGCAAACTTGACCTCGAAAAAGAAAAGGTTGATTTGGAAAATTTTAAAACCCAGTTGTATTACGAAATTGAATCATATTGCCAGGATCTTTCAGCAGTATCTGCCGAATATCTGCAGGCAAAAAAACAAACCGAATCAAACCAGCTTGCTTTTGAAGTTGCCGAAAAGAAAAAGGAACAGGGCATGTTTAACGTTATCGACTTATACACAAGTAAAAACCTGCTTTCGAATGCACAGAGCGAATTGCTGAGAACAAAACTCATGTATCTTTTAAAAAGAAAAACCCTTGACTTTTATATGGGAAAAACAATATTTCAAACCGAAATCAATAAATAAATATAAGTATGGCAATGGATAGAAAAATTGAAAGAAAAAAAGGCATCAGGCCGAAACACATAATTTATGGTGTGGTTGGTTTGGCAGTCATATTCTTTCTTGTAAAAATTATTAAAGATTCAAATATTTCTTCGCTTCGGGTGGAAAAAGACAAAATAACCATTGAAGAAGTTCAGAATGGCGATTTTGATGATTTTATACGCACAAACGGCACGGTTGAACCAATTTCAACCATTTATCTCGATGCTGAAGAAGGTGGCCGCGTAAAGGAAATTTTAATTGAAGAGGGCGCCAGAGTTGAAAAAGGCGACGTTATTCTGATTCTCGAAAACCGTTCAGTTTACATGGATATTATGAACAGTGAATCGAATTTAGCCCAAAAACAAAATTATTTACGGCAAACAAGAATCAGTTTTGAAAATGCACTGATTGAATCAAAACGTTTACTATTGAATTCAGGATTCGATATCATTAAAAAGAAAAGGAATTTTGAACAGCTAAGCGCATTGTACAACGATGAACTTGTGTCGAAGGAAATTTACCTGCAGGCAAAGGAAGATTATGAATATGCAGCACAACTTCAGGAAATCAACAAATTGAAAATGCAAAACGATTCAATGATACGGATTACTGAGATGAACCAGCTGGAAGCGGAACTGAGAAAGATGGATGAAACTCTTGTTCTTGTTCGGGAGCGACTAAACAACCTGAATGTTAAAGCACCGGTTGACGGCCAGTTGGGAATGCTCGATGCTGAAATCGGGCAAAGCATCGGACAAGGTGTGCGAATTGGCCAGATTAATGTTCTTACCGATTATAAAATTGAAGCGCTTATCGATGAACATTATATCGACAGGGTGAAAAAGAACCTTTCTGCAACTTTTGAGCGGCAAAATAAACTTTTTAACCTCAATGTAAAAAAGGTGTATCCCGAAGTTCGGAATGCACAATTTAAAATTGATCTCGTCTTTACTGATGAACGGCCGGAAAATATAAGAACCGGGCAAACTTATTATATCAATCTTCAGTTGGGCGAACCGCAAAAGTCAACATTGGTGAGCCTGGGTGGATTTTTTAACAGCACAGGCGGACAGTGGATTTACGTGGTTGATCCTTCAGGCGATTTTGCCACAAAACGGAAAATACAAATCGGAAGAAAAAATCCAAAGTATTACGAAGTAGTTTCCGGATTGGAAGCAGGTGAGAAAGTAATTACATCGGGATATGATTTGTTTGGAGAAAATGATAAACTGATTCTAAAATAAAATTTATACCGCTGAGACGCAAAGTCGCTAAGTTTTCGCTGTGTCTTTGCTACTCCGCGGTAAAAAAAAACAAACAACAGATTATGATAAAAACAGAAAAACTTACAAAAATCTTCAGGACAGAGGAAGTGGAAA
>DAOPKR010000094.1:0-6205 GCA_035391305.1 Draconibacterium sp. | reverse complement strand
ATTATGATAAAAACAGAAAAACTTACAAAAATCTTCAGGACAGAGGAAGTGGAAACTTTCGCGCTGAACGAAGTGTCGATCCATGTAAAACCAGGCGAATTTGTGGCAATTATGGGACCTTCAGGTTGTGGAAAATCGACGTTGCTAAACATTATCGGCTTACTCGATAATCCAAGCAGTGGCAAATATTTTTTCAACGGAACGGAAGTCGGTGCATACAAGGAACGCCAGCGTACACAAATGCGAAAAGGAAATATCGGGTTTGTGTTCCAGAGTTTTAACCTCATCGACGAACTTACGGTTTACGAAAACGTGGAATTACCGCTGATATATCTGAAAAAGAAAACCAGTGAACGCAAGGAAATGGTTAATTCTGTTTTGGAACGGATGAAAATCGGGCACCGGGCCAAACATTTTCCACAGCAACTTTCAGGTGGGCAGCAGCAGCGTGTTGCTATCGGTCGTGCAGTAGTTGCAAATCCAAAACTAATTCTTGCCGATGAGCCAACCGGAAATCTCGATTCAAAAAACGGCCTCGAAGTCATGAACCTGTTAACAGAATTAAACAAGGAAGGAACAACAATTATAATGGTTACACACTCGATGCACGACGCCGGATTTGCCCACAGGGTAATCAATCTTTTTGATGGTGAAGTTCTTACAGAGAATGTAAATGAAAGGATGGAGGAAATACTATAGGCTTTAAAGCCGCAACCCGAAATCCGGTGGAGGTGCTGAGGTACGAATGACGAAATCCCGACAGAATCATCTGAGAATGAAATTTTAAATGATGAAGAAATGAAAAATCTGAGTATTATATTTCGAAGTTTACTGCGGCATAAATTGTTTACCGTGCTTAATCTTTTGGGACTGACCATCGGGTTAACCTGTGTTTTTATGATTTTGCTCTGGGTGTACAACGAAACCGGTTACGATAAATTCAATGAGAATTACAGCAACATTTATCAAATCAATTTCAAAAACCAGAAAGGAGAAATGGCTATGGCCGGAACCCCAAATCCGCTGGCGCCAATTCTTGAAGATGAAGTTGCATCGGTTAAAGCTGCAGCACGTTTAAGAAATGCCCCCGAATTTGCATTCAAATACAACGACAACATGTTTTTTGAGGGAAAAGGAATTACTGCCGATCCTCAGATTTTCGATATTTTCAGTTTTGAAACAATTTCAGGCGACCCGGTTAAAGCCCTTGAGCAATCAGGCAGTTTTGTGATTACCGAATCGTTTGCAAAACGTTATTTTGGAAATGAAGACCCTTTAAACAAGGAAATTCAGGTTGAAGGACAGGACTTCCTCACCGTAAAAGCGGTGCTAAAAGATGTGCCTTCACAGTCGCACCTTCAGTTCGATTATATTTTATCGCAGAAACTGCTGGAAGAATATCATTTTTGCGGAACAGAATGGGGCGATCCGAATTTCAGGACCTATGTTTTACTTACCAAAGGAAGCAATCCGGAGAATGCTGCACAGGAAATTACCCGGGTGGCAAAACTCAACGGAATGCCGCATTTACAGAGTAATCAAATTGTTGCATTCCTGAGGCCGTTAAAATCCATTTACCTCGATTACTCGGTTAATAACCGCTTAGGTGAAACCGGCGATTACCGTTACCTGTACATTTTCAGTACAGTTGCTCTGCTGATTTTGCTGCTGGCTTGTATCAATTTTGTAAACCTAACTGTTTCGCTGTTTGCAAAAAAACAAAAAAGTACTTCTATAAAAAAAGTCTGCGGGGCCAGCCGGAAATCGGTCTTTCTAAACCATGTAGCTGAAAATGGTTCGCTCATTTTTGTTGCGTTTATTTTTTCGCTGGTTCTGCTTTGGATTCTGCGGGATTCCTTCCAAAACCTGCTCGGTAAACAATTTGGCGAACAAATTTTTGACTCAGGATTCGCGGGAATTATTAGTCTGATTTTCGTTGTAACACTGCTGATTTGTACCATTTATCCGGCCACCATTTTTTCGGGTGCAAAAGCCATTGAACTCATGCACACAAGCAGTAAACGCAAATCGGGAATCCTGAAAAGCATGGTGGTTTTTCAGAATATTATCGCGGTTCTGCTCATTATTGCAGCAATTGGTGTAAACAAACAGATGCAATTTATCAACCACAAGAAACTGGGATTTAATACCGACCAGGTTGCATTTACCTATTTACGCGGAAGCATTAACCAGAAAATTGGCGTGGTTCGGCATCTGTTAAGCGAAAATCCAAATATTTCAGAAATCAGTTTAAAAGACTGCCCGCCATACCGGCAAATAAACGGAACTGTTGGAATTGCCTGGAAAAATAACGGCGAATGGCAAAACCAGAATACACCAAATCCTTTGGGGATGGAAACCACACGAATTGACGATAATTATTTGAAAATGATGAATGTTGAGTTTGTTTCAGGTCGAAATTTTTCAAAAGAAGTTTCTGCCGATAAACAAAATTATATTGTCAATGAGGAAGCTGTTCGTTTAATGGGACTTGAAAACCCAGTTGGCAGCGAATTTTCACTTTATGGAAAAGTTGGAATTATTGTTGGGGTGATTAAAGACACGTATTTCAAATCGTTGCATGAGAAAATCAATCCACAGGTTTTTCATCTGTACAATGACGAGATTGCTGAATCCTATTTCAGTACTTTATTTTTCAGAATAAACGGGAATATACCGCAAACACTTGATTTCATTAAAAATATCTGGACAGAAAATAATCCGGGTGTACCGTTCGAATATCATTTTCTAAACCAGGATTACGAAAACCTGTACAAAAAAGACAGGCAGATTGCCGGAGTATTGAGCCTGTTTACCATTCTGGCCGTTTTTATTGCCTGTCTCGGGCTTTTTGGCCAGGCTGTAATCGCCAGCGAAAATAAAATCAAGGAAATTGGAATCCGGAAAGTTAACGGTGCCCGGATTTCAGAAATTCTTACACTATTAAATAAAGATTTTATACTGTGGGTGATCATCGCCTTTGTAATCGCCACGCCAATTGCATTCTACGCTATGAATAAATGGCTCGAAAATTTTGCCTACAAAACAGAACTAAGCTGGTGGATTTTTGCACTTGCCGGATTGCTGGCGCTGGGAATTGCGTTGCTCACGGTTAGCTGGCAAAGTTGGAGGGCGGCTACGAGGAATCCTGTGGAGGTGCTGCGATATGAATAGCTTCTGTTCACCCCAAACCCCTGAAGGGGCTTAAAGAAGATTAAAAAGTAAATTAATTGTAATTGGAAATATGAGTTTTAACAATATCCTTATTCGAAAATTTCTCAAAGTCCCCTTCTGGGGATTTAGGGGTCGAAAAACGGACAGGGCTTAAAGAAAACGAGATGAGTATAAGTGATAATGTTTCAATGTTTTATAATGCAAAACCCCACATTTTTGAGAAAGCAAAGGTTTTAAGAAATAATATGACCAATTCAGAATTAACACTTTGGGAAAGACTTAAAGGAAAACAGATGCTAGGACTACGATTTCGACCGCAGCATCCAATAGATATTTTTATTGCCGATTTTTACTGTCATCCAATCAAACTGGTTATTGAAGTTGATGGAGGAATTCATAAATCAAAAGACCAAAAAGAATATGATATTGGAAGAACAGCAGAATTGAATTATAGGGAGATTGAAGTAATTCGATTCACAAATGAAGAAATTGAGAATAAAATAAATGAAGTTATAAAAGAGATTGAAAAAAGTTGCATTAAACGCCAATCGGTGCTTCCGCAAAGTCCCCTTCAGGGGATTTAGGGGTGATTGAATGTTGACAAAGCTGGCGGGCTGCTACGAGAAACTTGATTGAATCGCTGAGGTATGAATAAATGAAATATACTGTGATTATCTGATTACCATGATTTTAAAAACAGAAATAATCAAAGCCTATCATGCAAATAAAATGAATAGCGGTTTAGCTGTTGTACAGATGGAGTTGGTAAGAAATTAAAAGGAATCCGCTGTAAGCCTGATGATAAGGACAAATAGTAAAATAAAAAGTCAATTATTATGAAACGAAATATTATATTTTCAATCCGAAATATTCTGCGAAACAGAATAAATTCTCTAATTACAATTGTTGGTATTTCCGTTTCTTTTACAATTCTGTTACTGATTTATTTATATGTAAATCAGGAGTTTTCATATAATCATTTTCATCAGAACAAAGAACTGATCTATCGTGTCGATTATAAACTGAGATATGCCAACGGACTGGAGGATAATACAGTTTATCTTGATCAGGAAGTGGCCAAAATCATCAAAGAGAAAATTCCACAGGTAAAATACAGCGCTGCATTTCGAACAGCTCATCATCCAATCCTGAAATTTGAGGACCGGAATTTTGATGAAAATGTTATGATTGCCCAGGCTGATTTTTTCAGAATGTTTTCATTCAAAGTGCTGTTTGGCGATACGCGAAATTTACTTGAAAACCCGGATGAAATTGCAATAACCTCGGCTTTGGCCGACAAACTTCAGGCGGTAAAAGGCTGTACAAAACAGGAATTAATCGGACAGCAGGTTTTTTTTTCCAAGGCGGGCGATATTCCGTTCACAATTTCTGCTATTCTTGATAATGTACCTGAAAATTCGAGTATTCAGTTTGATGCGGTAATTCCATATAAATATCAACGTTCTTTCAACCAGTCGAATAATATTTTTGGAAACTCTTCGGTTTTTTATCAGGTAATTTCAAATGACGATGCAAAAGTAACAGCTGGTTTGGTTACCGCTGAAATTGCAGATTTGTATAACGATGCCGTTCAGAAAAATATCGGACGAAAAGTTTTACTCGACTCCAAAGATGCTTTTACTCTTTCTGTTACTCCTTTGAAAGAGGTTTATTTAGATGTGGCAAGTTCAGACAATGAAAGCCGCAACTCAAAAAGCAGCCTGTATATTTTAATGGCAATTGGAATACTAATTCTGATTATTGCAGGTAGTAATTTTATCCTGCTTTCAGTGGGACAGTCGTTAAAGAAAACTGCCGGTATGAATATCCGTAAAATGATGGGAGCTCATTTTATGCATATTTTTAATCTTCAGTTTACTGAAAACCTGCTCATCGTTTCCTTGTCGTTTGTTGTTGCCGCGGTTGGCGCTTACATACTTATTCCAACTTTCAACCAACTTGCTTCAAGCCAGATTTATATCCGTTTAATTCCGGTGGGTAGCCTTGTTCTGTTTGCTCTTTTCAGCATTTTACTAATTGCTGTGTTAACAAGTATTGCTCCTTTTTTTAAACTTATTGCAAATAAACCAGGGATTCAAACCACCGAAAAAACAGGGATTTCACATAAAAATCTGGTGACAGGAATTTTTGTAACAATGCAATACAGCCTTTCTGTTATCCTTATTGTTTTAACCATTTCAATTGTAAGACAAACGAATTACATGAAATACACTGACCTTGGTTTTTCTTCTGATAATACAATCGATTTAGAAGTGTATCATCTAACTGCCAGTGAAAAATTGGCGCTTCGCGATCAACTTGAAACTTATCCCGGAATTACAGATTTGACGCTTACCAACCGGAATTATATAAGTGGGGAATCATCAGAATATATTAAAAATCAGTCGGGTGAAAATATTAGCGCCCGGATTTTAAGAGTGGATGCAAATTATGTATCGACCCTGGGTTTGCAGCTTATTCAGGGACGCGATTTTACTGAAGAAACAGTGAACTCACATTCAATTCTGATAAATGAACAGTTAATGAATAGTTTGGGTTTGGGTGGCGATGCAGTTGGCAAATTCGTGGAATTATTCGGGACAAACTACCAGATTTTAGGTTTGATAAGTGATTTTCATTTTGATTCGATGAAAGATGCAATTGAACCCTTAATTCTGGTTCCCAGCAAAGGTGAAGATGCAAATTTCATGTTTATAAAATATAACCCGGTTCAGTTAAGCCAACTAATCCCCTATTTGAAAACTACCTGGGAAAAAGTTGCGCCTGACAAGGCAATGAATTTTAAATTCTGGGATGAGCAGTTAAATCAGCGCTACCAGGCAGAGGAAAAATGGAGCCGAATAATAGGTTATGCAGCGGTTATCGCCATTATTATTTCATCACTTGGTCTTTTTGGCTTAACACTGTTAATCATTAACAAACGCATTAAAGAAATCGGAATCAGAAAGGTAAACGGTGCCCGAATCTCTGAAATACTCACAATGCTCAACAAAGACTTTGTAAAATGGGT
>DAOPKR010000093.1:15873-17664 GCA_035391305.1 Draconibacterium sp. | reverse complement strand
TCAAAGTGAAGCCTTCACTGTTTATAGCCCACATTTTCTTATCTTAGCCCGACAAATTTCTGAGACGTTATGAAAAACCTGTTTTTATACCCGCTTTCATGGATTTACGGATTCGTGGTTTATCTGCGAAACCAAATGTATGATTTAGGTATTTTTCGTACAACAGAATTTGATGTGCCGGTGATTTCAATCGGAAACATTACCGTTGGCGGAACAGGAAAAACTCCTCATGTAGAGTATCTTGTAAAACTTTTACACGAAAAATATGAAGTTGCAACTCTGAGCAGAGGCTACAAACGTAAAACAAAGGGTTTCAGAATTGTGGAAACAACTTCAACCGTTGCCGAAGTTGGCGACGAACCCCTGCAGATAAAAAACCGCTACCCCGAAATTACTGTTTCGGTTTGTGAAAAACGTGTGACAGGGGTAGAAAAGCTGCTCGGCCCCGAAAATAAAACTACACCCGATGTTGTGTTGCTCGATGATGCGTTTCAGCACCGGAAAATTAGCGCCGGAATTAATATGCTGCTGATTGATTACAACCGGCAGTTGAAAGATGATACCTTGTTACCGGTGGGCCGCCTGCGCGAAGGTGTGGCACAAATGCGGCGTGCAAACGTGATAGTTTTTACAAAATGCCCCCACGAAGTAACTCCAATTATGCGTCGTATCCTGCAAAAAGATGTGCGCTTAAAACCTTATCAAAGTCTGTTTTTTACAACGCTTGACCACGGAGATATCGAACCTGTTTTTTCGGCGCCAAAACTTGAAAAATCATTTTACTACGAAAAGTCATATGCAATGCTGGTTGTTACCGGAATTGCATCGCCAAAATTGATTTTTGCCCACCTGAAACAATATGCCCGAAAAATTGAAACCCGCTCTTTTGCCGATCACCACTATTTTACCGACGCGGAAATTGTATCGATTTTGCAGAAATTTGATGCAATGCAAACCGGCAAAAAAATAATTGTTACCACTGAAAAAGATTCGATGCGGTTAAAAGATATGCCAAATTTGCCGGAAGAATTCAAATCGAATTTATACTATTTACCTGTGAAAGTTAAGTTCCTCGATGAAGGGGAAAATGAATTCAATAAGAAAATACTAAATTATGTTGGAGAAAATAAAAGCAACCGCGAGCTTCATCAAAGAAAAAATAAACGATAATCCTGAAATCGGGATTATTCTTGGAACCGGGTTGGGCGGGCTGGTAAAAGAGATTGAAATTATTGAATCAATCCCTTACAGCGAAATCCCGAATTTCCCGGTTTCAACTGTTGACGGACATGCCGGAAGATTGATTTACGGGAAACTGGGCGATAAAAAAGTGCTTGCCATGCAAGGCAGGTTTCATTTTTACGAAGGTTACTCAATGAAAGAAGTTACTTTCCCGGTGCGGGTTTTAAAATATGTGGGCATCAAAAATCTTTTTGTTTCAAATGCAAGCGGCGGGTTAAACCCCGGCTGGCAGGTTGGCGAAATTGTACTGATTACCGACCACATTAACTTTTTCCCTGAACACCCGCTCCGTGGGAAAAATGAAAACGAACTGGGGCCGCGTTTCCCCGACATGAGTAAATGTTATGACGAGCGTTTGCGAAACAAAGCCAAACTGATTGCTTTACAACATAATATTTCAGTAAAAGAAGGTGTTTATGTCGGTGTTTCGGGGCCAACTTTCGAAACTCCGGCTGAATATAAAATGTTCCGTCTGCTGGGAGCTGATATTGTGGGAATGTCAACAGTGCCTGAAGTAATTGTGGCGCGGCATATGGATTTAAAGGTTTT
>DAOPKR010000093.1:2948-15773 GCA_035391305.1 Draconibacterium sp. | reverse complement strand
AGAGTTCAGAGTTCAAGGTTTAAAGTTTAAAAGTAAAAGTCAATGACCTATATTCAAATGTTTACAATTGATTCTCAAATCTTGATACTTGATACTCAAATCTATCAATCTAAAATATGAACCTGTTCATTCTTTCGCTGGCGCCGGTTTTTATAATTGCCGGGTACATTTATTTCCGCGATAAATACGAAAGAGAACCAATCGGACTTTTATTGCTTTCGTTGTTTGTTGGCGCTTTAACAGTAATACCGATTTTATTTCTCGAAAGTTTTTTGTCGGGTTTTAGCAATATATTTTCAGGGTTGACAGCGGCTGCATGGAATGCGTTTGTTGTTGCAGCTTTTTCAGAAGAACTTTTCAAATTTATTGCCCTTTATTTATTGATTTGGAAACGAAGGGAGTTTAACGATAAGCTGGACGGAATTGTTTATGCTGTTTTTATTTCACTGGGTTTTGCAGCCGTTGAAAATATTTTGTATGTAATGGGAAATGGTTTTGGTACCGGAGTGTCACGCGCAATTACTGCAGTTCCGGCTCATGCTATTTTTGGTATTACAATGGGTTTTTATTTTGGGATGGCAAAGTTTTACGAGAAAAAACAATACCAGCTAAAGCAAAAAGCACTTTTGTACCCGATTGTCCTTCACGGAATTTACGATTTTATCCTGTTTACCGGATTTGATTGGTTGACGTTGGTTTTCCTGGGTTTTTTGGTTTTTCTCTATATTTCAGGTTTAAAGCGAATTAAGCAACTTTCCGACCAGTCGATATATAAAACCGATTTTAATTTGTTGAATGAAAAATTTTCTAAACCTAACTAAAAATGGATATTCCTGTTTTTGCCGATATTGAAAAGGCACACGAAATCGTAAAAAAATACGCGCACGGCACCCCGGTTTTAAGTTCGTCAAGTATCAATAAAATTGTTGGTGGAAACCTGTTTTTTAAATGCGAAAACCTGCAAAAGGTGGGGGCATTTAAATTTCGGGGAGCTTGTAATGCTGTTTTTTCTTTAACCGATGAAGATGCCCGAAAAGGAGTTGCAACCCATTCTTCAGGTAATCATGCTGCGGCGTTGGCGTTGGCTGCAAAAATGCGCGGAATTGCTGCACACATTGTAATGCCCTCAAATTCACCTGAAATAAAAAAGAAAGCAGTAGCCGGTTATGGCGCAAATATTACCTTTTGCGAACCTACTTTGCAAGCCCGCGAAAGTACTCTCGCACAAATTGTTAGTGAAACCGGAGCAACTGAAATACACCCGTACAACAATTTCAATGTTATTGCCGGACAGGGAACTGCCGCCAAAGAATTAATCGAAGATTTTGGCGAATTTGATATTATTATAGCACCGGTTGGCGGCGGCGGATTATTAAGCGGAACAGCGCTTTCAACAAAATATTTATTGCCGAATTGCAAAGTTCTAGCCGCAGAACCTGCGGGTGCTGATGATGCATTCCGGTCGTTTCACGCGAAAAAAATTATACCTTCAGTTAGTCCAAAAACCATTGCCGACGGACTTTTAACTTCGCTTGGAGACCGTAATTTTGCCATCATTATGAAAAATGTTGATGATATTGTAACAGTGTCAGAAGAAAAAATTGTTGAAGCGATGCGAATGATTTGGGAGCGGATGAAAATTATTATAGAACCTTCTTCGGCAGTTCCGCTAGCTGCAATTCTTGAAAGTAAAATCGATATTCAGCACAAAAAAGTTGGAATTATTCTTTCAGGTGGAAATCTGGATTTGGGGAAATTGCCGTTTTAGAACTTTTTATCCTTCATCCGTCGGAGAAGTCAGGGAAGGGTCTTTTCTCAATACATCGGGCTCACAATATGCGCCAGCGATTCCCTCAATTTGAAATGCCATGGGCGTTTTTCCCATTCTGCCAGTTTTATTTCGCGGCTGTTTCGCAAATCATTAATGAAATGTTTTAAAATCAGGCGTGTAAACTTTCTTTCGTAAATAAATGCGTTGATCTCGAAATTGGTTTCCAAACTTCTGAAATCGAGGTTGGTTGTACCAATTGATGAAAAAACATCATCAATCATCAGCGTTTTGGAATGAATAAAACCCTTTTGATAGAAATAAATTTTTATGCCGGCTTCCAAAAACTGTTCGACATATGAAAAAGAACACCATTTTGGAGTAATCGCATCCGATTTTTCGGGAATGATAATCCGCACATCCACACCGCTTAAAGCTGCAGTTTTTAATGCTGAAACCAGGGTTTGCGGTGGCATTAAATAAGGAGTTGTGAGATATACATATTTACGTGCATTCAGAATTGCCGAAAAATAAGCCTGCTCAATGTTTTCCCAATCGGAATCGGGGCCGCTGGCCGAAATTTGAACTGGAGTTCCATTTTCTTCAGTGAGTGGTCGGAAATATTTTTCACCAACTAAATTTTCGTTAATCACAAAATACCAATCGGCAGCAAAAACAACCTGCATGGTTGCAACTGCATCTCCGGATATCTGAAGATGTGTGTCGCGCCACGGCCCAATTTTGGGTTTACCCTGAATGTATCTGTCGGCAATATTTATTCCTCCGGTAAATCCAACTTTGCCGTCAACAATTAAAATTTTTCGATGATTTCTGAAATTAACGCGCGAAGTTAACCGGGGAAACCTGACTTCCATAAACGGGTACATTTCAATTCCATTTTCCCTTAAATCTTCAAAAAACCATTCTTTCAGATCCCAGCTTCCAACGTCGTCAACAATTATCCGGACTTCAACACCTTCACGGCTTTTTTCAATTAACAAATTCTTAATCTGATTGCCGATTTTATCATTTTCAAAAATATAATATTCAAGATGAATGTGGTGTTTTGCGCTTTTTAAGGCTTTAAAAATAGCTTCAAAAGTTTCATCGCCATTGTTAAGTATTTGCAATTGATTTCCGGTAGTAAGCAGTGAGTCGGAGT
This sequence comes from Draconibacterium sp., assembly GCA_035391305.1. Classification (GTDB taxonomy): domain Bacteria; phylum Bacteroidota; class Bacteroidia; order Bacteroidales; family Prolixibacteraceae; genus Draconibacterium. Next base: position 12,843 of record DAOPKR010000093.1, on the reverse strand, counting down.
TGTTGAGCAATAACCTGATAATATTTTTTTTCTCTAAAACCTCGGGGCTGAGTTTGAAATCAGTATGTTCAATTTCGCGCAATTGTTTTGTTGAAAGACGCCTGATTTTTCTTAGGCTTTTTACTCCGCGCCGCGAGAAAAGCTTTTGTTTGCGGTATTCCTGACCAAAAAACAAATAGAAAACCAAACCAAATATTGGAATTAATATGAGAACCAGTATCCACGCAATAGTTTTAAATGGTGAGCGTTTTTCAAGAATAATCATCACCGCAACAGGAATTGCCGTAATAAGAAAAACAAATGAAAAAATCTGCCAAAAAATATTCCAGTCCATTATTGGTTAATAGTTTTTTTTCTGACCAAATTTCATGAATTTTGGCGTTAAAAACAATTTAGTTTTTTGATTCGTAAATACTAATGTATTTTATTTGGAAGGGAGGATTGCAGACATGAGACAGTTATTTATTTTTTTTGCAGCTATATTTTTATTTTGGGCTTGTTCAACACAAAAAAAGGCAGTTGAAGTGGAAAAAACAAAACCTGCTGCTAAAGTTGACAGTGTTGAATATGATATTGAAATGTTCGATTCAAAATTCGAAACCTGGTATTTGATTCATAAAAGCTCTTCTACGAACCGGTCTCTCCAGTATTACGAAACCTGGAATAAAAAGTATGTTTTAGCATGGAACCACAAATCATTGGAAATGGGGAAAGGCTCATTCTTTTCGCCAATAGTGGGATACCATTCAAACGAAAAATACGGTTTTGACCTAAATCATAAGTTGTTTTATTATTTTCAGTATGTCGAAAATGTGCTGAATATTCAAATAATGCCTGGAGGGCCAAAAGTTGTGGCAGATAATTAATTGGCATTTTTATAAATAAATAATCTGTCATTGTCAATTGATTCTGATAACACAGGATTTCCTGAAATTTTTGGTGCTTCAACCCCGGTTTTAAAATTTTTATTGCCAACAAACCTGAATGCTTCATCCCATAAACCTGAAGAAATAAAACTGTCCAGAAGCTGTTTTCCACCTTCAACAATAAGCGACTGAATGTTTCGCTGGAAAAGATTCTTTAAAACGTGTTGAACCACTCTCTTATCAAAATCAATTTTTATAAATTCAATGTTTTCAGTTTCTTCATTTTTAATCGAATTGAAAACAAGTGTTTTTACTGTTCCATCAAAAAGATTTAAGGTTTGAGGTAAGCGCAGGTGGTTGTCAATTACAATTCTCACAGGATTTCTCCCTTCGCAAAGTCTCACAGTTAATGAGGGATTGTCTTTAAACGCGGTATTTGTCCCAACAAAAATGGCATCTTCAACCGCTCTCATTTGGTGAACGCGCAGCAGGGCGCTTTCTCCAGTTATCCAGTTCGGTTTTCCAAATTCGTTTTCCGAACGATCAGAATCAATAAATCCGTCATTTGTTTCGGCCCATTTTAATATAACGAATGGTCTCTTTTTTTCATGAAAGGTAAAAAAACGTTTATTTATTTCACGGCATTCATTTTCTTTTACTCCAAGTTGTACTTCAATACCTGCTTTTAGCATGCGCTCAATTCCTTTACCGGCAACTTTTGCAAACGAATCGATAGTGCCAATTATAACCTGTGGTATTTTCTTTTCAATAATCAAATCAGAACAGGGGGGCGTTAAACCAAAATGTGCACATGGTTCAAGCGAAACATAAAGTGTACTTTCGGCAAGCAACGCATTATTTTTTACAGCGTTTATTGCATTAACTTCAGCATGTGCTTCACCGTATTTTTCATGATATCCTTCGCCAATGATATTGTTGTTATGAACAATTACGCAACCCACCATTGGATTTGGCGAAACACTGCCTGCTCCCATTTGTGCCAGTTCCAGACAGCGGTTCATGTATTTTTCGTGTACATTCATTTTGTTAATAAAGTATAACTTTACATTTTCAAAAGTAAATAATGAAATCGAGTATTCAATATATTGAAAAGGAATTGGCTGGATTGTACCCGGATACTGAGATAGAAGGATTCAAAAGAATAATTTTTGACTTTGTTTGTGGTTGGGGTTTTACTGAGCAGGTTTTGAAAAAACACGAAAAAATTTCATCAATTGATTTTAAAAAAATAGTTTCTATTGTTTTCAGGCTAAAAAATAACGAACCTATTCAGTATATAATTGGTGAAACAGAATTTTGCGGGTTGAAACTGAAAGTAAGCCCGGCAGTTTTAATTCCCCGGCCCGAAACTGAAGAACTTGTAGATTGGATTGTTCGCAGCAGGTTGCCTGAAGAATGCTCGGTTTTAGATATTGGAACCGGCAGCGGTTGTATTGCACTCGCTATTAAAAACCAAATAAAAAAAGCAGAGGTTTCAGGAATAGATATTTCGGGTGAAGCAATTGAAATTGCACGACAAAATGCGCTTGAAAACGGACTTGAAGTAAATTTTTCAAAGGCTGATATTTTCGATTTTAGTACCGTGAATAGTGAAAAATATGACGTTATTGTTAGTAATCCGCCATATATAAGGGAAAATGAAAAAGCACAAATGCACAGCAATGTTTTAAACTACGAACCTGAAATTGCCCTTTTTGTACCCGACACCGATCCGTTGAAGTTTTACAGCGTTATTGCAGGTTTTGCAAAAAATAATTTACGCGAAAATGGCCGGTTGTTTTTTGAAATAAATGAAAACCTGGGAATTGAAATGACTGATTTACTTAGAATTCATGGTTTCATACAAATTGAAGTAAGAAAAGATATTAATGGTAAAAACCGAATGTTGAGTTGTGCCGTTTGAATTGAAAATCAGTAATTTGATTGCTGTGTTGCCAACAGATGAAAACCGGCACTTTTAAAATGTATGATTAAATGGCAAATGGTTGCCCGATTTCCCAAGCTCTTTTTTTTATATCTTGGCAAAAAAAAATCAGGAAGATTAGATTGTGAAGAAGGCCTTGATATATCTCTTTTTATTTTTGAATATTTTAGTGACACTTGCGCTATTAATAAGCTATCTGGCAGTTTTTATCCCCCCCGATAAACTTTGGGTTCCTTCATTTTTTAGTTTGGCATTTCCGGTTATTGTACTTATAAATTTCCTGTTTGTAGTTTTTTGGGCGATTGTTAAGCCACGTTTTTTGTTTTTTTCGCTGGTGGCAATTGTGCTTGGTTGGGGTTTTATAAAACGTTATGTGCAATTTAGTGGTAATACCACCGAAAAAAGCGGTGTTAAAATAATTTCTTACAATGTCCACAATTTTGAGGGGAATGGAGTTGGCGGGCAAAAGAAAAATGCCGACAAAATTCTCGCATTCCTCGACGAAAAAAATGCTGACATTATTTGCCTTCAGGAATCCCGGCTGCGAAAAAACAACATTTTTAATGTTGCGGGGGCCGCGAAAAACCTCAGATCAATATACCATTACCATTATGCACGTTCAAGCGAAACGTACGGACAGGTAACATTTACCCGCTATCCGATTATTAAAATGGGCGAAATCAGGTACGAAAAATCAACCAACATGGCTATTTTTACCGACGTTGTAATAGATTCGGACACAGTGCGCGTTTTTAATGTGCATTTACAGTCATATAAAATCGACCCCAGAAAATATGAAATAATTGATTCCCCAAAAATCGACGAGGAAAAAGATATAAAAGAAATCAGGGAAATCGGATCGAAACTTAAGCATGCGTTTCAAATGCGTGCGCAACAGGTTAGGGAAATAAAAAGGGTAATTGATGAAACGCCTTATCCGGTGATCATTTGCGGAGATTTTAATGATACACCTGTATCATATTCGTACCAGCAATTGCGGGGCGATTTTAACGACGCATTTATTGAATCGGGAAAGGGATTTGGCAGAACTTATATTGGGAAACTTCCTTCATTTCGTATCGATAATATTTTTTACAGTAATTATTTCGAGGCATTTAACTTTGAGGCTGATAATTTCAGGGCTTCCGACCATTTGCCGGTTTCTTGTGTTTTAATTAAAAAAACAAGGTAATCGATACTTATTTTTCGCCAAGCATTTTTAATGCTGTCTCTTTATCTTTTACCAGTTGCGAAACCAGCATTTCAATATTTTCAAACTTCCTTTCGTCCCTTATTTTTCCAACAAATTTCAAGGTTATTTCTTTTCCATATAAATCATCCGAAAAATCGAAAATATTTACTTCAATGCTCCGGTTGTCAGCATTGTCATTAAAAGTTGGCCGCATCCCGATATTCAACATTCCACTGTAAATGTTTCCGCCAATTTCAACTTTCACAACATAAACACCGTATCCAGGAATTATTTTAAATTTATCTGAAGCAACAATATTTGCCGTCGGAAAACCTAATTTTCTGCCAAGTTGTTTGCCTTCCACCACAGTTCCGTGCAAAGTAAAAGGATAGCCCAGATAATGATTTGCTTTTTCAATTTCACCGTTTTGAAGGGCATCCCTGATTTTTGTTGAACTAACACTTTCATCCTGAACTAAAAGCGCATCAAGTTTTTCAATTTCAAAATTGAATTTCTCGGCACATTTTTGCAAATAGTCAAACCCACCCTCACGGTTTTTGCCGAATTTATGATCGTAACCCACAACAAGACAATGTGTGTTAATTTTTTCGACAAGTATTTTCTCAACAAATTCAGAATAAGATAAATCAGAGAATTCTTTATCGAATGTATATACAATTAAATGGTCAATTCCATATTTTTCGAAAAGATCTGTTTTTTCCTTGAGTGTTGTCAGCAATCTTAAATTGGCCTTATCAGGCGCCGTAACCAGCCTGGGGTGAGTATGAAAGGTGAAGATTACAGATTCTCCGTTATGCTGTTTTGCAAATTCCCGCAATCGCAAAATAACCTTTTGATGCCCCAAATGTACACCATCAAAAGTGCCAATTGTAACAACCGGCCTTTTTGCTTCGAACTGATTTAAATTAGTATATAACTTCACTTGTTTTATGAATATAAGCGAACATAAATTTTTTTAATGAGAAAATGGCCGTAAAAATAAGAAAATCGCCTAAATGGGAATTTCTTAAAATATGTTATTTTCAATCATACTGTTTCTGGTATAGCGGATTTTGTTAATTTTACGCCCTCTAAAATAAAGCAGAGCATGATTTTAAAGCGTATTATTTTTATTGTTTTTGCAGGTTTAATTGTTTTTAGCAGTTGCCAAAAAAGTAACCAGTTTACAATTGGCGGTAAAATCAGTCATGCCGAGGGTGATACAATTTATCTTGAGGAATTTCTGGTTTCAACAACAAAACCTGTTGCAAAAACAGTAATTGATAAAAATGGAGAGTTTAAATTTAATGGACAAACCTCAATTCCAACGTTTTATCTGTTAAAGTTAACCGATAAATTTATAATCCTCCTTGTCGATTCTGTTGACAATGTGTTCGTTGAAGCCGATATTGTCAATTTTGGAAGAGAATATGTCGTTCAGGGTTCACTGGGTTCAATTCAAATTAAAGAATTAAGCGAAAACCTCAACAGAACAGAGCACAAACTTGATTCTCTGCGGCAACTGAACAATTTATCCGTTGCAAATCCTGATTATGAAAACTTAAGAATCAAATGGAATAAGGAATATGCTGATCTTATTGAAGAACAGAGTAAGTTTTCGACCAATTTCGTGCTCAATAATCCGTTTTCGATGGCCAGTGTTTTCGCTTTATATCAAAAATATAAAGACCAGAGTTTTGTTATGCGTGATTTGCAAACCATGCGCACAGCAGCTTCGGCATTAAATGCCATTTATCCGAATTCGCCTATGGTGAAAGCTCTCTACGAAAATACGCTCCAGTATTTGCGCGACCAGAAAGCTGCTCAAATGAAACAATTCATTGAACAGGAAGGCGCAAATAGTCCAGATATTGTTTTACCAAATCCCGCCGGAAAGGAAATTATGTTAACATCACTCAGGGGAAAAGTTGTTTTAGTACATTTTTGGGCTGCTGAAGACCCTGGTTCACGTTTGCTTAATTCTTTACTTGCAGATGCTTATAAAAAATACAAAGCCAAAGGTTTGGAAATTTACCAGGTAAACGTTGGCACTAACCGGAGCGAATGGCTTGATGCAATCGACAAAGACAATTTGAGTTGGATAAATGTCGGAGATTTGGAGGGAAGCACAAAAGCCAGGTTAAGCTATAATATTCAGAATATTCCGTATAATTATTTACTGGATAAAGAGGGAAAAATAGTAGCTAAAAATCTGACGGGCCCTGATTTGGACAAAGCCTTGGCCAAAATCCTTAAGTAATTCTGGTATTAAATCATTCAAAATATACTTTACAATTTAATTTTGGCAGGAAAAGGAAAAATATATTTTGTTTCCGACGTTCATCTTGGTGCACCCGCTCTTAGTAACAACCATGAACGCGAACTACGTTTTGCACACTGGCTTGACAGTATTAACCATGATGTGAAAGAGCTCTATCTGATGGGTGATATTTTTGATTTTTGGTGGGAATATAAAAAAGTTGCGCCAAGAGGGTTTACACGTATTCTTGGGCGTATCGCCAATTTAACCGACCGTGGAATTCCTGTTTACTTTTTTCCCGGAAATCATGATTTATGGGTTTTTGATTACCTGCCGTCAGAGTTGGGAGTTATTGTTCATCATCATGAAATTGTAAAAGAGATCGAGGGCAAAAAATTCTTTCTGGCTCATGGCGATGGATTGGATGCAAGTGACGTTGGTTATAACCGGCTGAAAAAAATATTTACAAATAGAAAAATGCAATGGCTGTTTTCGCGTTTGCACCCCAATTTTGCGTTGCATATTGCACATAAATGGTCGAAATCAAGCCGAACGGCAAAGTTCGAAAAAGAGGCGGAATTTGACGTTAATGTCGATGGGATGTATAAATTTGCAAAAAGTTTTTTGAAGATAGAAAAAGTAGATTATTTCATTTTTGGCCACCGTCATTGCATGGTTAATACACCGATGAATGATGACACAAGTTTTGTACTTCTGGGCGACTGGATTAAGAACTTCTCATACGGGGTTTTTGATGGAGAAAAATTCGAATTAAAAAAATATAACGATATAGCAGAAAGCTAATAGGTTGGATTACAATGAAAAAAGAAGTTTACACACGAATTATAGGAACGGGTAGTTACCTTCCTCCCATTATTATTAAAAATGATTATTTTCTGAACCACGAGTTTTACGAGCCGTCAAAAAAGAGAATTACAGACAAAACAAATGAGGAAATAATTAAGAAATTCTACGAAATTACAAATATTGCCGAAAGGCGGTATGTTGCTGAAGGGCAAGTAACTTCTGACATTGCAACTTTAGCAATTGAAGATGCCTGCAACACGGCAGGGATTGACAGGGAAAGCCTTGAGTTTATTATTGTTTGCCACAACTTTGGCGACATCCAGACAGGGAATGTTCGCATGGATGCTTTACCGGCATTGGCAAACAAAGTAAAACAGAAATTAAATATCAAAAATCCTTCATGCATTTGTCACGATATTATTTCGGGATGTCCCGGTTGGACTCAGGGAATGATAATCGCCGATGCTTATATTAAAAGTGGGTTTATGAAACGCGGGGTGGTGGTTGGTGCCGATGTGCTTTCACGCATTTCCGACCCGCATGACCGCGACTCAATGATTTACGCCGATGGTGCAGGTGCAACTATTGTTGAAGCAGTGGAAAGTGACGAGCCCACTGGTATTTTATGTCATTCCAGCAGGTCCGATTCTGCGCAGCATGCTTCGTTGCTAAAACTTGGCGAATCATATAATCCCGATTTTAAAGGAAATGATCAGTTTGTTAAAATGCTGGGTCATAAATTGTATGTTTATGCAATCAGTACTGTCCCAAAAGTTGTAAAGGAAAGCCTTGATAAAGCGGGGCTTCATTTAAGCGACATAAAAAAAGTTTTTATTCACCAGGCCAATGAAAAAATGGATGAGGTAATACTTAGCAACGTTTTTAAATTGTACAATGAAGAAGGCAATGTAATGGATATTATGCCGATGAGTATCAGTAAATTGGGCAATTCATCTACAGCTACAGTTCCTACTTTGCTTGATTTGGTTATAAAAGGAAAAATGAACGGACACAAAGTTAACGAAGGTGATTATATCATTCTTTGTTCAGTTGGCGCCGGAATGAATATTAACTCGATAGTTTATAAGTGCTAAAATAGAAACTGGTTTCTGGTTACTCGTAACTTGTCTTGTGTATGATTATTTTTCACATTCACGCATTTTTACCATTGAATTGGCTCTAAATTGTGCATCTCGAGGAATTCATTTGCTTTGCTGAAATGATGGTTGCCAAAAAATCCACGGCTGGCTGATAATGGTGATGGATGAACTGAACTTAGCACCAAATGTTTGCTTTGGTCAATAAATTTTGATTTGCTAATGGCATAGTTTCCCCACAAAATAAAAACAACGTGATTTTTGTTTTCGTTTATTTTATTGATAACCGTATCAGTGAATTGCTCCCAACCTTTGTTTTGATGAGAACCAGCCAGGTTTGCCCGTACAGTTAATGTGGCGTTTAATAAAAGCACTCCTTGTTTTGCCCAGTTGGTAAGATTTCCGGTTAAAGGAATTTCTTTTCCCAAATCGTTTTTTAATTCCTTGAAAATATTTCGCAAACTGGGTGGAAAATCAATCCCGTCGTTTACCGAAAAGCAAAGTCCATGCGCCTGCCCGGGGCCGTGATAAGGATCCTGACCAAGAATAACAACTTTAACAGCATCAAAAGGACATTGGTCAAAAGCATTAAAAATGAGTTTGGCCGGCGGATAAACTTTATATGTTTTATATTCGTTTCTTACAAAATTGGTAAGTGCTGAAAAATAATCTTTTTCAAACTCGTCTGATAACAAAGCTTTCCAACTTTCTTCAATTTTTACATCCATAATTCGATTTTTGGTAAATCTAAAATAAAAAAATATTGCAACTATCTTCTTTTAATTAACCTCATTCCTTTTTGTACTTTTAACTTTCAAATAAATTCTCAATGGAAATTATAAATATTAGTGTTGGATTGGTAGTCGGATTGCTGGGTGGTTTTATGTTTTTTCAGCTTAAACAAAAATCGAAAGAAAATGAATGGGTAAGAAATCAGGCACAAATGGAAGAGCGGATAAGAAACATCCAATCTGAAAACGAAAAGTTATCAAATCATTTAGATGAAGCTGAAAATCAGAAGGAACAGCAAATGCAGCAACTTGCAAGAGCAGAGGCCGAATTTTCCTCACTTCGTGAAAAACTCATCGAACAAAAGCAGGAAATGGAAGATTTGCAAAAGAAATTTACAACCGAATTCGAAAATATTGCCAATAAAATACTGGATAAAAACAGTGAGAAATTTACGGCTGTAAACCAGAAAAATATGAACGACGTTTTAAATCCGCTAAAAGAAAAAATTCAGCTTTTTGAAAAAAAAGTGGATGATACATACAAACAAGGTTTAAAAGATCAAACCGATTTGAAGGCTGAATTAAAGAAATTGTACGATTTAAATTCGAAAATCAGCGAAGAGGCAAACAACCTCACAAAGGCGTTGAAAGGCGACGTGAAAAAACAGGGCAACTGGGGCGAAGTGGTTTTGGAACGGATTCTTGAACGTTCAGGACTCAATGAAGGTGCACAGGGATACGCGAAACAATACAGCGATACTTCTGAAGAAGGCAGACGAATTCAACCTGACATTGTGATTTATCTGCCCGACAGCAAGCATATTATTATCGATTCAAAAGTTTCACTTATTGCTTACGAAAAGGCAGTGAATTCGGAAACAGATGAAGATCGGGTGAAATACATCAAAGAACATATTTTGAGTTTGAAAACACATTGCAAAGGATTGAGTGAAAAACATTATCAATCGGCAAAGAATTTAAACTCTCCCGATTTTGT
>DAOPKR010000093.1:0-2848 GCA_035391305.1 Draconibacterium sp. | reverse complement strand
AGTGGCAACCTGGTTGGGAGAGTTGAAAATATCAAAAAGCTGGGGGCAAAAACTACAAAGGAAATTCCGAAACTGATGCTGGATGAGTAAAACGTTTACGAGAACGCGATCCTTTTTCCTTTGACCGATTCATCGATTTTGTCATTTTTAAAAGCAGTTTTACCATTAATATAGGTTGCAACAACTTTATTCGAAAATTCAGTTCCTTCAAATGGCGACCAACCGCATTTATACAAAATGTTTTGAGGCGATACAATCCAGCTTTGATTTGGATCGACCAAAACCAGATCGGCAAAATATCCTTCACGAATGTACCCGCGATTTTCAATTCTGAATAAATCAGCCGGGGCATGGCACATTTTCTGAATTACTTTTTCTATTGATATGTATCCTTTTCGGCTCATTTCGAGCATGGCTACCAATGAATGCTGAACCAGAGGCCCGCCTGAAGGAGCTTTAAAATAAGAATTGTTTTTTTCCTGAATTGTGTGCGGTGCGTGGTCAGTGGCAATTACATCTATTTTATCGTTCAGCAATGCTTCCCATAATGCTTCTTTATCAGAAGCACATTTTATCGAAGGATTCCATTTTATTTTTGTACCATATTTAATATAGTCACGTTCATCAAACCACAAATGATGGACGCAAACTTCCGCAGTAATTTTTTTGTCAGTAACTTTTCCTGTATTAAAAAGGCTCATTTCCTTTGCCGAAGTCAAATGAAGAACATGTAAACGGGTATTATATTTCGATGCCAATTCAACTGCTTTTGACGAAGAAAGGTAGCAGGCTTCATCACTTCTTATATGCGCATGTCTCGATATTGGCACATTTTCGCCATATCGTGCCCTGGCAATTTCGGTATTTTTTAAAATGGTTTTCTCGTCTTCGCAATGTGTGGCAACCAATGTTGGTGCATGTTTGAAAATTTCGGAAAGGGTTGTTTCATCATCAACCAACATATTTCCGGTTGACGAACCCATGAAAATTTTGATTCCGCAGACTTTTGTAGGGTCAGTTTTTAGTACTTCATTCAAATTGTCATTGGTAGCCCCCATATAAAATGAGTAGTTGGCAGCTGAAACTTCTGCTGCGCGGTCGTATTTATTTTGAAGCAATTCCTGAGTTACTGCCTGAGGATTGGTGTTGGGCATTTCCATGTAAGTTGTTACGCCACCGGCAACGGCAGCACGGCTTTCGGTGGTTAAATCACCTTTATGTGTCAAGCCTGGTTCACGAAAATGCACCTGATCATCAATAACTCCGGGTAACAGATATAAGTCTTTGGCATTAATTACGTCAACGTTCTTTAAATCAAAATCTGAAGGAAAAACATGAGGGAAAATCTTTTCGATTTTTTCTCCTTTGATTAAAACACTTCCCTTAAACTTCAATCCCTCGTTTACTATTGTTGCATCTTTAATTAAAGTTTTCATAATTTCTGCTTTTACGCAAAGTTAAGGAATTGAAATGTTATTAAACTGATTTAAATAAAAAAGGCTGCAAAGTGCAGCCTCAAATATGGTTAATAGATAATTAATCATTTCTCCCGTATTTCTTAAACCAACTTCTCATTTTCATTTTTAATACTCCCCAGAGTGCTTCATTAAAAATTCCACCACTCATTTTCGAGGTTCCCTCTTTTCTGTCGGTAAATACTATCGGAACTTCAACAATATTAAAACCAAATTTCCAGGCAGTAAATTTCATCTCAATCTGAAATCCATAACCCACAAGTTTAATTTTATCAAAATCAATTGTTTTCAAAACTTTTCTTCGGTAACATTTAAACCCTGCAGTTGTGTCCATAATATTCATTCCTGTAACAATCCGCACATACATTGACGCAAAATAAGACATAAGTACCCTTCCCAGTGGCCAGTTTACTACGTTTATTCCCGAAATGTATCTTGAACCGATTGCCACATCTGCACCTTTTACTGCAGCCTCATACAATCTTTCCAAATCATCGGGGTTATGCGAAAAATCACAATCCATTTCAAAAATAAATTCATAATCCCTTTCCAATGCCCAATTGAATCCTGCTATATATGCGGTTCCAAGCCCCAGTTTCCCTTTTCGTTCATGAATGTGCAGTTGTTCCGGAAATTCTTTTTGCAGGGTTTTAACTATTTCGGCGGTTCCATCAGGAGAGTTGTCCTCTACTATTAATAGATGGAATGGAGTTGAAAGTGAAAATACCTTGCGCACCATTTTCTCCACATTCTCTTTTTCATTGTAGGTTGGAATAATTACCAGATTTTTTGACACAGTGTATTGATTTTCAAATTTAAAACGAAAATACACTTTTTTACAATAAAACCGGGTGTTATACTGGTTGTGAATTAAAGTTTGAAATCTTAAAAAGAAAGTGATTTTCAGTTTTATTGGTTAATTCTGATTTTCTGATTCAGTAATATTTTAAAGGATGCCTTTAAATTCAAGAGAAAATGAAAGAATATATAAGAGGGAAAGCAGGCAATTATTAATTCTAAAAATACCAAGTGTGCGAACTTCTGAAGGAATATTTTAAGATAGCTTAACATTATACAGGGTTAGGAATAAACTCCAAAATCTGATTGTTCAGCAAAAATATAATTGCATTCATGTCTGAAAAGTTGATCCTAAAATTGTGCAATGAACGAACATCTCAGCTAAAAAATCCGGTTTTTTTAGTGAATGTTATCAGTTTTTACATATTTAAACCGGTTCTGATAAAATTATTTCGAATGGTTTAATTTTGATAATCAGTAAATTAAAATATGAGAGTACATTTTTGCAATAATTTATTACAAAAAACATTTGGATGATAATAAAGCTTGATTACTTTTGCACCCGCTTTTAAGGC
>DAOPKR010000092.1:15963-17774 GCA_035391305.1 Draconibacterium sp. | reverse complement strand
TTATAATAGGTTTCATCGGTTTGGCTGTTCCATGCCCAAAATAACCAGCCGATTCCATGTTGATTGCATTCCGAAATAATCTTTTTTGGGTCGTAAAGTGTAAAGTTATCGGGAGCGCCGGTCCAACCAAATTCGCCAACAATAACCGGCAACTTTTTGGTTTTAAACATCTGCAGGTAATCTTCCACATAAAACTGCCAACTGGCCTTGCTTTTTTCTTTTGTCATCCAAACTCCGTAAAAGTGAATGGCAAACAGGATGTTCTTTTCAGGGTCAAAATCAAGGAGTTCCTGGGCATAATTAATTAGTGTGGCCGGGTTTTGTCCGCAACCACCGGCATCAATTAAGATGGTATTTTTAATTCCGGCGGCCCGCATTGCGGTAATTGCCTTTTTATAACCATCGCGCCACCCTGAATTTGTCGGCCCCCATTCGTTGGCTACATTCACAATCAGGTATTTTTCGTATTCATTGCAGAGCGACACCAGGTTGGGTGTGCACCAGTAATCCACACATTTTTTCAGGTTTTTTCCATCTTTATCATCATCATAACCGTTTCCGCAGGTAACATCGTGAAACTCAAGAATGGGTATCAACCTGTTATCCACACTCGCTTTCACACATGCTTTTTGTTTTGTAAAACTGCTTTGCCACGACCACGAATTACCTGCATCGTTTGTAACGGAAACAATGCGAACACTGTTGGCACCTGCTTTTTTCATATCCGGAAACGATTTCATTCCATTTGCCTCTGATTGCCAGAATACCGCTGAATTTGCACCAACCGGAACAAATTCATTTCCACCTGCATCGTACAATTTTCCATCGAGTACAAAAAATCCCTTGCCCGAATTGTATTCAGGCCTTGAAACCTGTGCAAAACTATTATTTGAAAAAAAGAATATCAGTAGTATAACTTTAAAAAAGGAATTTGTTTTCATTGTTAAAAATTTGAATAAGTATTGTAAAGTAAGTAAATCCTGAGATTGCTGAGTTTTTATTTTTTCTTAAGATGTACTGAATCTTGTTTTAATAATTTTCCGGAAGCATTGTTTATTTCGGGGTATGAAGTCACTTTCCGTTTTAAAGTATCTGTTACGGGTTTTTTCATATCACATTCAAAGTTTTGAGACTTGAAAAGGTATGAAATTGGAAATACTTACTTTCATCACAAAAAGTTATTTTTTAAACGGATCTCCTTTGGGATTGCGGCTTACCACCCAGCGAAATGCGTTGATAAATAAAAGCTTTTGTGTTGCATCGGTATATTCTTCGTCGCCATGCCCCATGTTCAGGTAAATCATCCTGTATTTTTTGTTTGTCCAAACGATTGGCCAGTCGCCAAAACTCACCACATCCTTTATTCCCAGCGGGTAGTTTTTTTCTGAAATTGAAAGCAGTACCTCCACATCGCTGTTTAGCCGCGGACTGGGATTCCATTGATACCATTCGCTTGCCGGAACCACAAAAGAGCCCGGAAGATTTTTTGTAACCGGATGTGTATTATTGTCAACTTCAGCCAGTACAGGTTGCGGCGGCCAGTTGTTGCAGTAAAAAACACCGCCACCCAAAAAATTTACTAGCCAGGGCCAGTTTGTCGATTTGTCGTTGTAGGCCGAGGCATGAAAACCAAACCAGCCTCCCCCGTTTTCCATATATTGTTCAAAAACCGCGCGTTCGGCTTTACCGCCCGGCATTCCATCGGGCATAATAACAATGTCGTATTCCATTAATTTTGTGATGCTGTATTCCGAAAAGTCGGTGGTAACATCAAGAATAAAACCTTCGCCCCAGGTTAGTTTTTTAAAAAA
>DAOPKR010000092.1:11864-15863 GCA_035391305.1 Draconibacterium sp. | reverse complement strand
AGTCGGTGGTAACATCAAGAATAAAACCTTCGCCCCAGGTTAGTTTTTTAAAAAACGCGACGGTTTGCTGTGCAAAAACCACATGGCCGCTTTCGGCCTGTGTTGTGTAATAAATCAGCGCCTTAAACCGGGGAGCGCTGGCGTAATTGGCGGGGTATTTGTCCTGTGCCTGTGAACAAACCGCCGTGAAAAGGATTAAAAAGCTTAAAAGGATGTGTTTTAGTTTCATTGCTAATTTGTTTTATTTGTTATTAATTCTTAGGTAATTGAAATAATATATTGTCACATTTTTACTCCCAACCCCCTAAAGGGGGCTACCGTTCCGAACCTTGTGCACTCCCGGAAGTTGCTAAAGTCCCCTTTAGGGGATTTAGGGGTTGTATAAATATAAATACTACAATTAATCATTCAAATTACTTAGTTAATCAAAACATAGTAGAAGTTTGTTTATGCACACTCCGAATGCGCTCGGTGTGACATGTTTTTCAAGCATATCTGTTTTCAATTAAACCCTAATTATTTATTTGTTTCCGGCCCAGTTTATAGCATTGGCAAACATCAGTTTAAAATCATCGGATTCGAAAAGCCTGTTGCTGTGGCCCATCAGAAAATATACATTTCGTGCTTTTTTCTGTTCATTTACCCAAACAACCGGATGATCGCCCATTTTAATGTCGGTTTGCGGAGTGTAGGAATCTTCGTCAACATTGGCTAAAACATGCACATTTGGCCGCGGCGATTTGTTAAAGGTGTACCACTCATCGGCCCTGAGTGTAAAATTTCCCGAAACTCCGCGCATCACCGGGTGACTGCTGTCTTCCACGCGAACCGTACCATCGGCAAGTTGTGCAATATAATTCTGAAAACGAATGCCGCCCATAAATTCGGAGAACCAGTTCCACATTTTGTAACCATCAAACTCGCCAAGCAATGTGGCATGATGAAATCCAATCCAGCCTCCGCTTCCTTCTTCGATATAGGAAATAAATGCTTTTTCGGCATCCTGTGTCCATGTGTAAGGCGGAAAATCAAGCTGAATGATCAGTTCAAACTGTTTGAGATACGATTCGTTAACGGGTTTTGTGTTATTGATTTCTGTCCATTCAATATTCAGTTTTTCCTTTTCATGTGTTAACCATTGAAACGCAGCCTTCACAAAACTCTCGTGCTGTCCGCCCCGTTCTGTCAGCACAAGTATATTTATTTTCTCAGGCTGAATTGCCAAACTACCAAAGCAACTAAAGATGAATCCAAAAAAAATAAAAAGAAACTGAGTTTTTTTCATGTATTTAAATTCGACAAGTTTATAAACTGTTTTGTTTTTATGATTATTCGCCCTGCAAATTGATATTCACCTATTGATATGAAAGTTTAAAGTTCAGGGTTTAAATTTAGAAAAGAAAGTTGGAAGATGAATTTTGAAAATCAAATCCGGCATATTTTGAATGTTCTGATTTATTCAGTTTAAAGTTCAGGGTTTTCAGTTCAGAATTCAGGGTTCAGGGTTTCTTTGAAAGAAAGGGAAAGGTCAAAAAAGGTTTACCAATTTGCATGCAGGAAACAACTTTGAAGGGTTGAAAACTGAAGTATGATTTTTAGAAAAACTGTTGCCGGTTTATTTTAAAAACGGGTGATACTCGCCCTTCAAACCAATTGGTTTTGCATTTCTCACAAAATCGGTAAGTTCGATACTTTCGCGTGCATCATCAATTCCAAAACCGTTTCCATTCAGTATATTCCGGTAGGTTTCGGTGTGTAAATCAGTAAAACCTTCGCTAAACTCTACTTCTTCGCCGTTTACAGTAATCGAGCGGTAAGTTCGTTTGCCTTTGTCGGTTGCCTCTTTTGGCAGGTCTGCCGCATCGACACTTAAAAACCAGCGGACCCGCGCTTTTTCAAGCTGAAGAAATCCCGCAGCTTTATCAGGATTGTAAACATGAACAATATTCTCTTTTACATCGCCAAAAATCCATGTAATCATATCGAAAAAATGAATGCCGATATTTGTAGCCACACCACCCGATTTATTGATATTTCCTTTCCAGCTTTTCAGGTACCAGTTTCCGCGGGTTGTGATATAACTTAAATCAACGTCGAACATTTTTTCGGGACTCTCATCGATCTTCTTTTTTAAATCGAGGATGGTTTTGTGATAACGCAGTTGCAAAATGGTGTAAACTTTTTTGCCCGTTTCAGCTTCAATATCCTTGATAATGTGCATGTCCTTCGGGAAAATTACCAAAGGTTTTTCGCAGATTGCGTGTGCTCCGTTGCGCAGGGCAAAGCGAATGTGCGAGGGGTGCATGTAATTTGGCGTGCAAATGCTAACGTAATCAATGGGTTTTCCTTCACGGCGCAAATCGTCCATGTATTTGTCGAGATTTTCAATTTCAAGGAAAAATTCCGCATCGGGGAAATAACTGTCGATGCGCCCCATCACATCAAAGCGGTCGGTTGCACAAACCAAATCGTTACCGGTTTCCTTTATCGCTTTCATGTGTCTATCGGCTATGTAACCCGCCGCGCCAATTAATGCAAATCGTTTCATGTTATTAGTATTGAGTATTTAGTACAGAGTATCAAGACAAGGTAAAAGTTAAAAGGCAAAAGTTAAAGGTTAGAAGTATCATGACTTTGTGGTTCTAAAAATCCATCGGCTAAGATATATTTTTCTCCGGTTTCGGGGCAAAGAAAATCGCTGCCCAAAATTGCGCCCGACTTGCTTACCCAGCCTTTTTGCCGGGCAGGAACTCCAACCATGAGCGCAAAAGGTTTCACATCTTTTGTAACAACCGCTCCGGCACCAATAAAACAATATTCGCCTAAAGTAATTCCGCAAACGATTGTAGCATTGGCACCAATTGAAGCACCTTTTTTAACAAGCGTTTTTTTGAATTCCTCTTTGCGGTTTACACTGCTTCGCGGGTTTATTACGTTTGTAAAAACCATTGACGGGCCAAGAAAAACATCGTCTTCACAAACTACTCCCTCGTAAAGGGAAACATTGTTTTGGACTTTTACATTGTTGCCAAGTTTTGCCTTGCTGCCAACAAAAACATTTTGTCCCAGCACGCAGTTTTCACCAACTTCGGCAGTTCCCATTACATGGCAGAAATGCCAGATTTTTGTGCCTTCGCCAATCTTTGCTCCTGCATCGATGAAGGCTGATTCGTGTATAAATGTTTTATTCATTTTGCTTTTTTATTCTTTGCGACTTCGCTCCTTTGCGTAGTTCTTTTTTTCTCGCAAAGACGCAAGGACGCAAAGTTTTTTTACAATCCGTTTACTACCCGTGTAATACCATCTTTAATTAATGCTTCATTAAAATTGATTAACAACCCCAATTTTAATTTCGTGAGCCGAAGATAGGTTAAAAGCTTTTTAGGATGAACAGGAGCAATCAATTCAACCGATTTTAATTCAACAACTACCTTATTTTCAACAATCAAATCAGCCCGGAATCCAATATCCATTTTCAAATCTTTCCAAAAAACAGGTATCCCTTTTTGTCGTTCAACTTTAAAACCTTGTGAAGTCAATTCGTAGCAAAGAATTTCCTCATATACCGATTCCAATAATCCGGGACCAAGTTCAACATGAATATTGTAGCAAGTATTAACAATAACTTTTGCCAATTCATTTTCTGTCATTTTGGGTTGTTATTATTTTATTATTTGACATTATCTCTTTGCGTCTTCGCGCCTTTGCGTGATTATTTCTCTCGCAAAGCCGCGAAGACGCAAAGGTTTTACTTAAAGAAATCTTTAATTATCTTAACAACAAATTCCAACTGTTCCACAGTTAGTTCAGTGTGCATTGGCAGCGATAAAACTGTTTCTCCCAACTTTTCAGCATGTGGGAAATCGCCTTTTTTGTACCCCAAAAATTTGTATGCTTCCTGCAAATGAATGGCACCGGGGTAATACACCATCGAAGGAATTCCCTTTTCACCAAGATATTTTTGCAGCTCGTTTCTTCGTTCAGTTTTTATTGTGTACT
>DAOPKR010000092.1:4064-11764 GCA_035391305.1 Draconibacterium sp. | reverse complement strand
TTTTCACCAAGATATTTTTGCAGCTCGTTTCTTCGTTCAGTTTTTATTGTGTACTGATGAAATGTGTGGGTGCTGTAATCTGCACGTGCCGGGATTTGCAATCCATCAACTTCAGATAAATGTTCATCGTAAAATGCTGCTGCCTTTTGCCGGGCAGCAATATGTTTGTCGAAATATTTCAGTTTTACTTCGAGAATTGCAGCCTGCAAACTGTCGAGGCGCGAGTTTACGCCAATTCGTTCGTACTGGTATTTTGCTTTCATACCGTGATTGGCAATGGAACGAATAATTGCAGCCAGTTTTTCATCGCCGGTATAAATTGCGCCTGCATCGCCAAAAGCGCCCAGGTTTTTTGACGGGAAAAACGAATTACAGCCAATATCGCCAATGGTTCCGGCATGTTTTACAGTTCCGTCTTTAAAAATAAACTCAGTTCCCAAAGCCTGACAGGCATCTTCAACCAAAAACAAATTGTGCTTTTTTGCGATTGAAAGAATGGTTTCCAAATCGGCACACTGCCCGAAAAGATGAACAGGAAGAATTGCTTTTGTTTTACTAGTAATTGCCGCTTCAATTTTCGATGAATCGATATTGAACTTGTTGGGGCAAACATCAACAAATACAGGTTTTAATCCTAAAAGAGCAAGTACTTCAACAGTTGCAATAAAAGTGAAAGGTGTTGTAATTACCTCGTCGCCGGGCTGCAAACCAAGCGCCATGAAAGCAATTTGCAGGGCGTCGGTACCATTGGCGCAACCAATAACATTTGTATTTAAATATGCAGAAAGTTTCTTTTCGAAATCCAACGCTTTCCCGCTTTTTATAAATTGTGTCGATTTAATCACTTCCTGCATGGCCGCGTCAATTTCCTCTTTCATGGTGAGGTACTGGCCATAAATATCTGACATGTGGATGGTTTCCATAGTTTTTTTCCTGTTTAAATATTTTTTAAAACCAACGCAATTTTCTCAGCGGCATTACCTTCTCCATAAGGTTTTACATCGAATTTTGCTGACGCTTTTGCAACTTCCGAAACTGTATTTACAATTTTTTCAGTATCAGCACCAACCATAAAGTTGTAATGCAGATCAACCAGTTCAGTCCATTCGGTTTCGTCGCGGGTAACAAGGCAATGTTTGTTAAAAAAGAAAGCTTCCTTTTGAACGCCGCCGCTGTCAGTAATAACCATTTCGCAATGCTTTAGAAGCTCAATCATATCGAAATATCCCACAGGATCAATGGGTTCGAAATTCAGTTTTATGTTTTCGTTTTGAAGAATTTTATGCGTTCGCGGATGAACCGGCAGAACAATCTGAAAATCTTTTGACAAAAGATTTAATGCCGAAATTATTGCCTTCAGCCGCTCCAAATCATCCGTATTTTCCTGGCGGTGTAAAGTAGTCAGTAAAAAAGGTTTTTCCTTCAATCCCAAATCGCTGATAATAGTTGACCAATCACCCGAAATCCGGCTGTAATAAAGTGCCACATCACACATTACATCGCCTGAATTAATGATATTGATACTGAAATTCTCAAAACCTTCGGCCTTTAAATTTTTTATTGCAGCTTCGGTGGGGCAAAACAAATAATTCGAAATTCGGTCGGTTAAAATGCGGTTTATTTCTTCAGGCATTTTCATGTTAAAGCTTCGCAAACCAGCTTCGATATGCGCAACCGGAATATGTAGTTTACTCGCGGCAAGCGCACCTGCCAATGTTGAATTTGTATCGCCAAAAACCACAACTGCCGATGGTTTTTCTGTAATCAGCACTTTTTCGATTTCCTCCAGCATGCGGCCGGTCATTGCACCGTGTGAAAGTGAATTGATGCCAAGGTTGTATTTTGGCTGCGGGATATTCATTTGCCTGAAAAAAATCTCGGCCATATTTTCGTCAAAATGCTGACCGGTGTGAACAAGTACCTCTTCGACACCAATATTTTTTAATGCACGGCTTAACGCAGCGGCTTTAACAAATTGAGGGCGGGCGCCAACTATGGTAAGGATTTTTGGCATATTTTATTTTATTAATTTAGCACGGCTTCAAAAATACTATTTTTGAACGTGAAAAACCGAGATGAAGAGAAAGATACTGTTTATATACACCAATTACTCAACGTTTGTAAAAACCGATTTTGAAATTCTGGCTTCGGCACACGAGGTTACAAAATACCAGTTTAAACCCGTTCGTGGCCTTGTGAATACTGCAGTTCAGTTAATAAAGCAGAAAATTTACCTTCTTGTAAACATCTGGAAATTTGATACAGTTTTTGTCTGGTTTGCTGATTATCATTCGTTTTTACCTGTACTTTTTGCAAAAATCTTCGGGAAAAAATCTATCGTGGTGATTGGAGGTTATGATGTGGCTCGGATGCCTGAATTTAAATATGGATCATTTAACTCAAAATTGCGTGGACTTTGTGCAATTTTCAGTATGAAAAATTCCACTTTAAATATTGCCGTATCAAAATATGTTGAACGAAAAGTAAAATGGATCGCAAAAAAAGCAAAAACCCGTTTGATTTACAATTGTGTAAACATTGCCGAAAACAAAGATATTCAACCTGAAAAGGAAAATTTAATCATAACTGTTGGCTTGATTGACTCAGAACGAACTTTCCTTTTGAAAGGAATTGACACATTTATTGAAGTTGCCCGGCTACTACCCGAATACAAATTTATGATTATTGGGTTGAGCAGAAATTTACCCGAAAATATCCTGAAATCGTTGCCTGAAAATTTGGAGAGTTTTGATAGGGTTAATCACGAAGAACTTGAAAAGTTCTACAAAAAGGCAAAAATTTACTGCCAGTTTTCACGCACCGAATCATTTGGTGTTGCGGTGGTTGAAGCAATGAATTTCGGGTGTATTCCAATTGTTACCAACGTTGGCGGAATGCCTGAACTGGTTGGAGAAAAGGGACGAATTGTGAAAAGAATACCCTTCAGTATTTCATCTCAAATCTCAGATATTGTTTTGAAATACTATAATGAATATAACAAAGACATAAATGATGACCTATTCGATATGAATATTCGACGTAAAAAAATCCTGCAAATATTTTAGTATATCTTACAATTATTTTTTAAGTCTTGAATTCTATTCTCAGTATTCAGTTTATTAATGTGTACTGCGCAAAACCCACTATTTAATGTTTACTTTAAATACTAAAATGAAAGATGTTGGGTTTATTCAACAACGCGAATCAACTTGACAACTTACAAAACAAGTATAAAATAGAACTTACTATAAGTAGCGAACATTTTATTACGACTTAATAATTTTCTTTGTGCAAATTTCATTTCCATTATTGTCTGAAATTTTAAACAAATAAATTCCACTTGGAAAATTTTGAATATTAACACTCTTTTGATTCTGATTTATTTCTTGTGATTTTATAACACTTCCATTCACATCAAATACCTGTAATTTTAAGGAAATATTTTCTGAATTTTCCAGAATTATGTCAACTTGATTATCTGTTGGATTGGGATAAATAACAATTTCTTTCGATTTATTTGAGATAAAGTTAACTGAGGACGTTAATTCCGGACATGCTATTTTTGTAAATTCTAAAATGCCAGCATTATTTAACGTTCCTCTCCAACATTCACCATCCGGTGATTTCATAATAATTCCTTTTTCAATATCACTAATATAAATATCACCATCGGCGATTTGAAGTTTTGTAGTTGGTTCAATAGTTCCAATTCCAATATTACCATCTGAATCAATCCTAAATCTTTCAATACCTCCACCTGCTTGAGGGTCAAAGCCTGTATAAAATTTAATAATCCCATTTTCTCTTGCGTGAAGTATAATCCCTCTATTGCTATTTCCAATTTGTAAAAATCCAGCAAAATCATATGCCGGTGATGCTGTGTATTTTGTTGAATAGTCTTGAACAACTGACATTCCTTTATCCAAACCAGTCTGTAAGATAATGCCAGTATATGCCAAGGAATTATTAGAATTATTGTGGAGTTTAATAAAATTCCTGTCAAAAACAGAGGTCTTATTCCCTTCAATTTGTATTAAATATTCAGGATTAATGGTTCCAATACCTAAATTACCATTAGTTTGATAAATATTTTCTGAAATTGTGTCTGTTTGACAATATCCAACTAATACAATAACTAAACTGATAAGTACAACAATTAATTTTTTCATGTTTTTTTGGATTTAAGTTTTAAAATAATATTGCGTGTTAAACTTGTGTATAATTTCAATTTAAGCTACTTATGTTAACTATATTTATACTTTTCAATGTGTGAACCATTTAGAAGTAAAGTGTTATTATGTTGTATTTCTCTTTATAGTTGATATGATGGACAGATAGGCCGCCTTCTCTAAAAATCTTTCATGCAATCAGGTTACCGAATTCAAACATACCAATTATTTTTAAAAAACGCACAGATTATACAGTTTAAAACTGGATTAAAAGTATTTACACTTGTCGATTACAAGTGATAATATGTTCAATCAGTATTTCAAACTTAAAAACTTCAACCCTCTATATTACTGAACAATAGAATTCGGAGATACGTAATTATATTGCTATATAGCTTCTTCCAATTTAAATTTTTCTGAAAACAACAAAAATATGGTCGGCACTAAAATTTCTCCCGAAGTGTTTCATATTACCCATTCCCGATTTTCCAACTTTTGGTAACAGATTGAATACTTTTTGACTTTGGCTTTTAAAAACCATGTTTATCATCCAAATTAAAAACCATTTGACTTGTTTTGAGATTGACTTTTTTGCACTTATGTAATTTTTTGAGTACACAACCTCAACACTCGGGACATCCCGGCAAAGTGCTGTTGCCCATTGTTTTGAGATAAAGGCAATGTGTTCGGGGAAAGTGCTGTACCACCATTTTACTCCCGATAATTTCCAGAAATAATTGCTGCTATCGCCTGTCATTAACGCAATATATCCACCCTTTTTGACAAAAGGTAGCGATTGCTGAATAAAATTTCTGGGCGACGATAAATGCTCAATTACATCGATGGCATAAATCAAATCAAATTCCATATTGGCTGGTATTTCTTCATAACCTTTCCAAACTGTGGCTTTTGCTTTGCTTCGGGCAACCTCTGCCGCCTGGTCATTTATTTCAATTCCGAATTTTTCGGGTTCATTTGGCATTCGAAATAAAACATCACCCAGGTTGCAGCCAAAATCAAGGATTTTCCCTTTTTCGGGAATATTATTCCGAATAAATTCACTCAAAATTTTCCAGTCATTCCGAAGTTCATCAAAAACCCAGTTTACACTTTCGGTATTGTACAATTCGTTGTAAACTGATTCGGGAAGGATTGGAAAGCGAAACTTTAGCCTGCAGTTGTTGCATAAATACAAATTTCCCCCTTCGATATCGTAGGATAATGTATTCCCCGAAAACTCGCTGCTTTCCGGCAGTTTTCCTATTAATTTTAGGTTTGCAGAATTACAATCGGGACAAACTGTTTTTTGAATCATCTTTTTAATCAGTATTACCGGTTCTTAAAAAATATTCCATCTATCTGCATCAGTTTTCCTGTAACCGGATCAGAAAATCCGGGTTCGAGATAATATAATTCGAATCCAAAACTTTCAATCAGATTTTTCAGATCGTTGTACATCATTTCTCCGTCATAACATTCAACAAGCGACATTTCAACCTGTAATCCGGTTATTTTGTTCAACGAATTTGCCGCACCCAGAATGACTTCCTTTTCAAATCCCTGGGTGTCAATTTTTAAAAAGATGTTCTTTCCCTGTTGCCCGAAACTGCTAAAAACTGAATCGAGTTTGCGAATCGTAATTTTTTCCCGGGCTATATATTTTGACTCAGGTTCGGCATCGATATGCTCTTTTTTAATATTTAATAATGAACTGCTAACAAGGTTTTTAGAGATGTTTATTACAGATTCTCCATCAAAATCACCCAACCCAAAGTTTTCACAACTCCATTTTTTATCGTTATCCGATTGGTTTTTTAACAATTTAAACGCGCTTGAAAGTGGTTCGAATGAAATTATTTCATTTTTGTATCCTGCCTTGCGAACGCTGCCGGCAAACTGCCCTGTATTTGCGCCAACATCAAGAATAACCCCAATATTGAATCTTTTCAAAAGTTCGATGCGTTTTTTTAATGAGCCGCCGGGAAATTTTAACAACTCAAACCCAAATTTTATAAGTATTGAATTTATAAACAGGTGTATTTTTCGTTTCATTTTTCTTCTATTTCCTAAATTATTTTCTTCGAAATAATGGTTGAAATTGATTCCCACCTGTTTTTCCAGGTATGATACTTAACAACCGTCTCGTAATTTTTCTCAATTAGTTCAGTATATTTTTCAAAATTCGTTAAAATATCAATTACCTGGCTTGCCGGATCTACCAAATCAACTTCAACAACCGGGTTATAACCAAACAATGTAATCATTTCAGCGGGTGCTTTTCCCAAAACAAGGCATTTTGAGGCCATCGACTGAAGATAGCGGTTTGTCATGGTTTCAATATTTCCGGTACGTTCGCTGTGTGTAATATTTGTTGGAAAACAAACAGATATTTTTGTCCTTGCCAAACCATCAATAAATGATTCTCGATCTGAGAAAACCATTTTCCCATCAACAGGAAATTTGTAGTTGATTTTCCGGCTGATCAAAGTGTTAGCAATTTTTTCGTGAAACAGTTGAAAATTGCGGCCGAAAGAAAGAATATCGATGTTCTTTTCAGAACTGGGATAATATTTATATTCATTCGGGTCAACACCTTCAGGAATCCAAAAAACGTTGTTTTTGCCAATCAGTTTATTAATTTTTTCGGCAGATTGTTTTGATGAAACAAATAAAAATCCGACTTGAAAATCATTTATGAATCTTATGATATTGCTGTAATAGGATGGCCAGGCGTCAAACATATAAACTGCTTTTTGTCCTTTTGTAAAAAAGTGCGGGAAACATTTTGGGAACCTGGGTCCCATTAAAACAGCCATGTAATTTTTCGGGTGTTTTTGAAAAAGTTGCCACAATCCTGTAAAAGTGCCAAGCAAGAAAGGTTTTATCAAAACAAATTTCCAAATCCGAAAAAAAAGCCTTGATACGAAGTAGGGTTTTTTACTGGCGGGTTGAACATTTTTATCTTCAAGAATTGCATTTTCAAACTCTTTGATAATGTCTTCTGACAAGCGGAATTCACCTTCATTTCCTGTGACAAGATTAATATTTGGTAATTGCTGATTCATCTCAGCATTATTTTCTTTGCTTCAACAATTTCTTCGAGTTTTAATATCCAGGCCATTAAAATATAAAAAATGGTTCCGGTAACAGTCATAACAATTAATGCAAGTGTTGAACTTTCAATAAAATATGAAATTGAAATTACAACAATGTACATGGCTACAGAAATTGCAAAGTATATCGAAATATCTTTTATCTGCTCCCATATTGAATAGCCAATCAATTTCCAAACATAATGAGATCCAATAATATACGATACAAAAACAGTTACCATTTGTCCCCAGATTATTGCTGTAATTCCCCATCTCCATGTTATAAAAATGTTGATTACAAGAATAGTTTTTGTGATAATTTCGAGTTTTAACACCCAGCTTGATTTACCTTTTGTTTTTAAAATTTCGCCATTAATTGCCTGGAAAGTGTAAAACAATCCCATCAAACAGAGTAGCTTAAAATAACCGGAAGCCGGCA
>DAOPKR010000092.1:0-3964 GCA_035391305.1 Draconibacterium sp. | reverse complement strand
GTAATCATTATACCAAAAACAAACTGGATTCCCTGTGCTCCGAAACGCTCCATGGCGCTCCAAAAAAGCCCTTTGGCTGCAACTCCTTTTAAATTGGCTGATTCAATCATTTTTATTTATCAGGTTGAGCATCACTTTCATCAAAATCAAACAGTTGTTTTTATAATTTTTATCGAAAAGCGCTTGAAATAACTATTTTTGTTTCGTTTCAAGAAAAATAAAATACAAAATAAACCAATTATGGCAAAGATACCCGGCTTTCGTAATATTTTAATCAACGTTGGAATCATCGTGTTTTTTATTGTTCTGGCCTACGCTTATCTTTTCCCACTGCTCGAAGGGAAAACGCTGCAAATGGGAGATATCGATCATCACATCGGAATGTCGAAGGAATTGGTTGATTACCGGAATTCAACCGGAGAAGAGGCAGTTTGGACAAACAGTATGTTTAGTGGAATGCCAGGTTATATGATTTCTGTTTTGTATCCCGGCAATCTGGCCGATCCGTTTGCCGGATTATTACGCAAATGGTTTTCCATTGCATCGTTTATTATCTGGTATTTTATTGGATTTTTTGTTTTGTTAAGAAGCATGAAAATTGATCGCTGGCTGAGTTTGGTCGGAGCAGTTGCATTTGGATTTTCATCGTATTTTATAATTATACTTGGTGCCGGGCATGCATCGAAAGCAAATGCACTGGGATTTTTACCACTTGTAATTGCAGGTGTTTTAATGGTTTTTAGGGGGAGACAAATTCCGGGAGCCATTCTTTTCACCCTCGGATTATCACTCGAATTACTGGCCGGCCACCCGCAAATAACCTATTACGGATTAATTCTTTTGGCTATTTACGGACTTGTTGAACTAGTTTTTGCCATAAAAGAAAAAGCTTTTGCACCCTTTATTAAGTCAGTTTTATTTCTTTTAGCCGGAGTTGTTATTGCAGTTGGAATGAATTTTTCACGTCTCTACACTTCCTGGGAATATTCAAAGGAAACCATTCGCGGACCTTCTGAATTAACCTCTGATAATGACAATAAAACTTCGGGGCTTGATAAAGATTATGTGGTGCAGTGGAGTTACAGTATTGATGAAACGCTGACATTGCTTATTCCGAATTTTAAGGGTGGTGCAACACAGGTTGGCGCCGGTGAAAATTCGGAAAGCTACGAAGCGCTGAAACAACGAAATATCCAAAACCCAAAACAGGTGATCCAGTCGATTGTAATGTATCATGGAAAACAGCCCAGCACTGCCGGGCCTGTTTATGTTGGAGCCATCGTTGTTTTGCTTTTCTTTTTAGGAATTTTTATTGTGAAAGGAAAATATAAATGGTGGTTGGCAATAGCAACAGTAGTTTCCATCGTACTTTCGTGGGGCGGAAATGTGATGGGATTAACCAGCTTTTTGCTCGATTATTTGCCTTTATACAACAAATTCAGGGCGCCCAGCATGACTTTGGTAATTGCCCAAATTACAATGCCACTGCTCGGATTTATTGCACTCAGTAATATTTTAACCGGAAAAGTTGAAAAGAAAGAATGGCTGAACGGATTAAAATGGGCCACAATAATTACAGGTGGAATTTCACTCTTGTTTGCTTTGTTGCCCGGATTGGTTGGTGATTTTAGCAGTCCGTATGATATTCGTTTAAAATTGCCCGACTGGCTGGTGGAAACTGCAGTAGCCGACCGAAAAGCAGCACTGCGTTCCGATGCATTCCGGTCTTTGATTTTTGTTGCACTGGCTGCCGGATCCTTGTTTTTGTGGAACCTTAAAAAAATTAAGGCCAACCATTTAATAGCAATTCTTGGAGTACTTATTCTTATTGATTTGTGGGCGGTGGATAAACGGTATTTAAACAACGACAATTTTGTATCGAAACGCGAAGCAAAAAATCCGTTCCCTGAAATGCCGGTTGACAAAGCCATTCTTCAGGACAAAGATTTAAACTACAGGGTTTTGCCCATTCAGGGCGATCCGTTTCAGGATGCACGCACGTCCTATTTTCATAAAAATATTGGTGGGTATTCAGCAGCAAAACTACGGCGCTACCAGGAGGTTATTGAACACCAAATTGTACCTGAAATGCAGAAAATGGTTCAGGGACTGCAGGCAGGAACTCAGCCCGATTCAGTTTTTATGGCACTTCCGGTTATAAATATGCTCAACACCCGATACGTTATTTATGATTTGAACAGTGCCCCGCTCGGAAATCCGGAAGCTTTCGGAAATGCATGGTTCGTTTCCGGTTATCGGGAAGTTGCAAATGCTGATGAGGAAATTGAGGGACTAAATCACCTGGATCCCAAATCAGAAGCGGTAATTGACAAAAGATTTACCGGATTTGTTCAAGGGAAAACATTTCAAAAAGATGAAACCGGAAGTATTGTTTTAACTGAATATCAACCCAATTATTTAAAGTATTCGGCAAAAGCTGCTTCTGAACAGTTGGCGATTTTTTCAGAAATATATTACGATAAAGGCTGGAGTGCTTTTGTTGATGGAAAAGAAGTTCCGCATTTCAGGGTAAATTATATTTTACGTGGAATGGTTTTGCCGGCTGGCGAACACACGGTAGAATTCAAATTTCATCCAAAATCATATTACACCGGCAACAAGATTTCGCTGGCAAGTTCAATATTGTTGCTTTTGGCAATTGCAGGTTTTGCATATAGCGAATACAGGAAAAAATCTAAAAAAACGTTTTCTCCGGCAGAAAAATAATCATGGCTGAAAGGTTGGACAAATCTTTTTTCATGCGCGACGTTTTGGAAGTAGCTCCCGAAATGCTCGGTAAAATCATTGTTCGAAGATTTGAGGATAATCAACTCAGCAAATTTGAGATAACCGAAGTTGAAGCCTACAGCGGAAACGGTGATTTGGCCTGTCACGCAAGTAAAGGAAAAACCAAACGAACCGAAGTAATGTTTCGCGAAGGCGGACTGGTTTACGTTTACCTGATTTACGGAATGTACTGGATGCTGAATATTGTAACAGGAAATGAAGGCGATGCAAACGCGGTTTTAATCCGCGGTGTTCGGGAAATTTCAGGACCGGGACGTGTTGGAAAAGCACTTCAACTGGACAAATCATTTTACGGTGAAAACCTTTTTACTTCAGAAAGAATCTGGATTGAAAATGCCGAGTCTGTTGTAAAATTTGAAACTTCGCCCCGCATCGGAATTGATTATGCAGGCGAACCCTGGGTTAGCAAACCGTGGCGGTTTTTCATAAAAGCATAACTATTTTGGATTTGAATCCAAAAAGGTTACTATTTCCCAATTACAAACCTATCGTACAACCAAAGTAAAACTACAGCAGAAACTGCAACCCCGGCATAAACTACCCAAATATTTGATGGATGATAAGTAGTCCATAAAAAGTTATTCAGTTCATTTCCATGTAAACCCAATTTATCCGAAGCCATATTTACATAATCATTTTTTGAAAATTCATCTGAAATTTCGGGAATTGAAATTCCCCGTTTTGTAATTTCTTTCTGAAGCAGGTAAATTTTATCGGAGATTTTTTCGTAAACATCACCCGAAAGCCAGCCGGCCAACTGATGACCGGCAGCAATGGGAAGAAACGAAGTTCCCATGTAGAGCGCTTTTTGGTCGGCGGGGGCAATCCTTCCAACATACTCTGTAAATTTTGGCGAGCTTGCCATTTCTCCAAGTCCGAAAATAAGTATCCCCAGTAAAATTAACCAGCCACTTTGGTTCGAAAACATTAAACCCAAACCTCCGGCGAGCACAAGAATTCCGCCCATCATGGCAGCCAACGGCCTGAACCTCATCACAAAAGATGAAACCATTAACTGAAAAACGATGATAAAAAATGAATCCATACTCAATAAAGTAGGGGCGGTAATATCAGCATTTTCCGTTCCGATTGATTTTGCCAGCCACGGCCAGACTTTGTTAATTCCGTCATAAAGCACACTTGTATCAACCCACTG
>DAOPKR010000091.1:15397-18152 GCA_035391305.1 Draconibacterium sp. | reverse complement strand
GGTTGTTCAAATTGATTAAAAACAAATGCAGTTTGAATGGAAGGCTGATTTCCGTAATTGATTGGAATCCGGCGATATTCAGGGTGAACTTCCTTGCTGTGTGCATTTCCGGAAGTAAAACCCAATTTTTCGGCTTCGCGGAAAGAGGCATCCAGTTTTTTTGCAGCAACGTCATTACCACCCATTAATTTTCCCAAACCCGGTAAATCGTGCGGAACAAACCAAGTTGCCTGAGCTCCGTTCGACTCCACAAATCCGTTTTGATATTCATACGGATCAAATGGTTCTTTCCAGTTGCCGGCAGCATTTTTTGGCCGGATCCAGCCACTTTCCGAATCGTACAGGTTTTTATAATTGGCTGAACGCTTTATAAAATATTCGTAATCATCGTTATGCCCAAGCGCTTTTGCCATTTGGGCCAAAGTCCAGTCCTGGTATGCATATTCAAGCGTTTGCATTGCTCCGTCCTGGTGAATTCCAAATTTTCCGCCGGGGAGCGGGTAAGGCACATAACCGTTTTCGATATAGTAATTTAAACCACCTCCCTTGTTTGTACGGTGTTCATAACCGGCTTTTTCCATAATACCGCCGGGCATGTGATTTTTCTTTAGCGCTTTGTAAATTTCTTCTGCTTTTTCCTTTTTAATAATTCCTTTCTGAAAAGCAGCTACAAAAAACGGTGTGGAAGAAGCGCCTGTCATCACAAAAGTGTAGTTTCCGCCCGAAGGTCCACGTGGAATTAACCCACCATCCCTGTAATACTGCATGAAAGAATGAATAAAATCATCAGCTATTTCAGGATAAACCAGTTGCCAAAGCGTATTTAAAGTCCACTGGGCGCCCCAAAACGAATCGGAATTGTACTGATTAAATTGTGGTAAGCCGTTAGTATCCAGGGGAATTTGACCGACCCGGAAAGTTTCCCCGGTATTATCAGGATAAGCGCCATTAACGTCACTAATAACTCTGCGACCCTGAAGTGCGTGCCACAAATCAGTGTAAAATCTGCGCTGATCTTTTTCTGTTCCACCTTCAACTTCAATCCGGCTTAACATGCTGTTCCATTCTTCCTGCGATTCTTTAACTGTTTTATCAAAATCCCAGCCCGGCAATTCGGTTGCCATGTTATTTGCTGCATTTTCAATTGAAGTGTACGAAATTGCTGCTTTCATTAAAACCTTGTTTTTCCCGGGATTCTCCAGTTCAACGAGGTAATTACCGGTTATTTCATCTTTCTGTACTGATTTTATTTTTGTATTTAATTCGACAGAAAAAAACACGGAAGCAGGTTTT
This sequence comes from Draconibacterium sp., assembly GCA_035391305.1. Taxonomy (GTDB): domain Bacteria; phylum Bacteroidota; class Bacteroidia; order Bacteroidales; family Prolixibacteraceae; genus Draconibacterium. The sequence goes on along the minus strand of DAOPKR010000091.1, from coordinate 16,859 downwards.
GGCCTTCGTGAAGTAGGTGCATTTACCAGTTGTCCCTGCAACTGCTTCTCTCCCGTTTGCTTTAATTCTCCATCCACAATAACTGAAGGGCCAAGTTCACCGTTAACATTGAAAACGATAGCCGCAGTCATATTTTCGGGAAACTGATAGCGGTGAAATCCTACCCTTTTTGTGCTTGTCAATTCAGCAACAATTCCGAATTTTTCCAATTCAACATAATGATAACCAGGCGATACTTTTTCTTTTTCGTGATTGAATTTCGAGGAGTAATCGCTGAGAATTTCAGTTTTGTTTTCTTTGGAAATAACAACCGGCATAACCGAAAGACCTGAAAGCTGCCAGGCGTGAATATGGCTAAAACACTGTATAGTATCTGTGTTGTACAAATATCCGCTTCCCCATGCGCCGGAAGTTTTTGTGTCGGGACTGAGATTTACCATTCCGAACGGACGGCAAGCCGATGAAAAGAAAAACCAGCGCGAATTGGCAGCATCAAGTAAAGGATAAACTTTATCGACCGGACGAATTTGTTGTGAAAAAGAGTAATTCGAAAAACCTATGATACAAAATACAACAAAAATCCATCTTCCTGAATTTGCCAAAGACAATCTTTTTTTATTCATAAAAAATATTTTAAGTATTATCTGAAAAACTGTTTAAACACCAAATCTGATTTAAATTTAATAACTTATAGCAGTCATTTCATATTCACAGTTTAAAACACCTACAAAACATAATACTGTTCCCATCCTTTTCGGGGCCTCTCACCAACCAGCAGGGCGTTTGCAAGCGGATTGTTTGTGATTTGCCTGGTTTCACGGTCAAAAAGCAATTTGGTATTTAGGCGCTGAGCCAAAACTCCCAATGTAAAAACCTGACTTAACGGGCCGGCAATATCAAAAGATGATCGACATTTTTCCTGTCCTTTGCAGGCTAAAAGGAAATTTTCAAAATGGTTTGAAGGACTTTCAGGAACGGCAGGTAATTCAGATTCCATTTCCTTCGCCTTTTCTGCCGGAATTATGGATAAAGTTCTGCCGTGGGACCCACCTTTAAAAGTGAGGTCTTTACCGTAAATAATTTTTCCGGGATTTAATTTCATGGGTTTTAATTTACCGTCACTCGGAGCCGGAATATTTGGGTCAATTTCAGAATCGCCGTATCCTTCAGGTAGTTCCGGTATATTTTTCACCCCATCGTACCAGGTAATGACACAGGCTGGCATATTCCCGCGTTTAGGAAATTTAAAAGCCAGTGTTGATGCCATTGGAAAGAAAAAAGGATTGTGGCCTTCCAGTTTTACAGGATCAACTTCGTAAGGTAATCCTAAATCGAGGAATTGGTGAGCAGTGTCGATAATATGTGCGCCCCAGTCGCCCAAAGCGCCCATTCCGAAATCGTACCAGCAGCGCCACTGACCATTCACAAAATCTTTCTGGTAGTCATGCGGCCACGCGGTTGT
>DAOPKR010000091.1:0-15297 GCA_035391305.1 Draconibacterium sp. | reverse complement strand
AGCGCCACTGACCATTCACAAAATCTTTCTGGTAGTCATGCGGCCACGCGGTTGTTAGCCAGGTATCCCAATCCAGTGTTTCCGGAATTGGTTCGGCTGCGGGATAATGTGTCATGTTGGGATCAAAACTGTGCCAGCGCCGGCCACCATTCATGTGAGCCGTAATTGCAGTAACATCCTTAATAATTCCGGCTTCAGTCCAGGCTTTAAACTGAAAGTAATTGGCTTCAGAATGTCCCTGATTTCCCATTTGTGTAACAACTTTATATTTTTGGGCTCCCTGCATCATCAGTTCAACCTCATTGAATGTCCGTGCCATTGGCTTTTCAACATACACATGTTTTCCCAGCGACATGGCAAGCATTGTAATCGGGAAATGCGAAAAATCGGGTACCCCGGCAGTAATTGCATCAATTTGATTTCCCATCTTGTCGAACATTTTTCTGAAATCCTGAAAACGCGGAACATTGGGGAACATTTTCATTACTTCGAGTGTGTGCGGGGCTCCCATATCGACATCGCATAAAGCTACAATATTTGCCAAACCTGTTTCATAGAGTGATTTCGCAATACTGCCGCCCCTGTTTCCAATGCCGCAAATTGCCAGGTTTACTTTTTCAGAGGGAGGAATATGACCGAATGCTTTTCCAAATACAGTTGAAGGAACTACCGAAAAACCTGTAAACGCTGCGGCAATATTTCTAATAAAATTTCTTCTTTCCATTATTTTAGTATTTTCTTTGGTTATTATTTTGATGAAGTACTCAAGTTTAATTTCAAAGCAGCTTCAATATTGTTCAGCATTTCGTTGGTCGGGAATCCATTATTGGGTCTTCTTTTTGCCGGATCGTACCAACCGGCCCATTTTTTGTTTTTATCACCTTCAAGGCTGTTTTTATAAACTGTTTCCAAATCCAATCTTGCCTTTTCGAGCAGGTGTAATGCTTCATCCAGCACTTTTTTATCTCCGCTTTCTTCAAAAGCATTTTTTAACGAAGCAATTTCATTTAACCCATCTTCGAAGACAATTAAATCCAGATACAATTTTGCAGGCAAAAGAATATAATCGTTGTAAAAAGTATCATCCGGTTTTATAAACTGCAATCCCTTTTCAGCTTCCATTACAGCCTGTTTTGCCAAATCCAGGCGTAACTTACACGTTGTATTGTTATTTGAAACACGCTCATAAGTGAAAGGCACAGAAGGTTTGCCTGGGTTTTCGACAATAGCGTTGGTTAAATATCTGGTTACCTGGTTAATTTCAGATAAGTTCTGCACGTAGCCAACTTTATCGAATTGAGCGTCATGCAGTTTTTTCATTGATTTAACGGCATAAACTGCGGCTACGTTCCCAAAATACCTTTCTGTCCATTCTTTGTAAAATGCTTCTCCGTCAAAGTTTTCAGGACTTTGGGCAAGCTCAGAAAAAGCTTCCAGATTCAATAAAAACGGTCTGAATTGCTGACCGTTAATTTCCCAGAAATGCGTGGCCTGATATTTATTAACCATCATCTTCATTACCGTGTCAATCTTTTCAGGGTAAGGGTCGTGAACAGTGTGGTTTTTCCAGAATCCGGCGTGCATGTATGTGCCGAATTTATATCCTTTTGTTTGTTCGGGCAAAATGCTGAACCCACCCCAACCGTCATCAGACCAGGCAATAATCCAATCTTCAGGCGGTGCAAAATCGTTAGCAAACATTTCCATCCCATCAGCATAACATGTCGCAATTTTTACAGCATTTGGATTGTAATTATCGATTAAAGCGCCCAGTTCCCTGTACACTTCATTAAAAACTTCCGTTTTATTTTCGTTGCAGGAGCTTTTATATTCCCAGTCCCACACCTGGTTTCGGGGACGCAATGTAAATATATCAGCCTTTTTTATTGGCGTTTCTTCGAAATAGTATTTCCAGGTGGCAATCCATTCCTGTTTGTTGTTTTTCCAGCAATCGGCCTTTTGCTGTGCCATTGGTTTTATTTTGTAACCCAGCGAGAGGTCGATTTCAACCATCATTCCCATATCGTGGGCGTAATTTATTAAACTGTCAACATAGGTTAAGCGGACATCGTAATCAGGGCGTATTTTCCGGTAGGGTTCCCTTTGAAAAAATTCAGGCCTTCCCAGCATATCAAACAAATGAATCGCGTTGTATTTCATCCTGACCAGAGCGTTAATCATTTCGGTGTAAGATTCCCAGTCATATTCAAGCAAAGGTGTTTTGAGGTTGGCAAGTTCATCCACATCGTTTTCGAAATAACAGAGAATTGGTATTTCGGGCGGTGCAATAATTCGGTTTGAAAAATTATATGGTACAAAAGGTTTGCCGGGACCGGGTAATTTTCCTGTCCAGTATTCCAGCGGGTCGATTCCCAGAACTTTATGACTGTAATCATAAACAGCATACTGAGTTCCCTGAATATCGGAACCGGCGAGAATTATTGATTCAAGTCCGTTAACAAGTCTTACTTTCGCCCATATTCCACCGCGCTTTCCCGGATAATTTTCACTTAATATCAGATCCTTATTTTTTACCAGACCGGCAATAACGCTGTTCGATTCCGGGGTTCCAACAACAATTACTATCCCTTTTTTCGGAAGTTGCTGGCTGGCGTTAAGAATAAATACCGCTTCACCTGAAACCGATTCCAAATCCTCTTTCAGATGAGTGGCTGTTTTATTTTCTGCAATTGAAATATTCTCGCCAACAATTATATAAATCGATTTATGTTGAGAGCAGGAAATGATTCCAATTGAAAAAAACAGAAACAACAGTGTTTTGCCAAATCTGCACTTTTTTTCCATTGTTTTTCAAATTAAAATTGATGAAAGCAATTAAAGCACAGACACATGTTTTAAGCATGTGCCTGTGAATTATCTAACTAAACTATCTGTGAAAACCGGTATTCTATTTCAATAAACTGACGAATAGGTTCAATTCAATTATCAGTAAAACTGATATTCTTTGATTAGTATCCGGGATTATTAGCAATTGAAGGTTGTGACCTGTCAATTTCAGTCTGAGGAATTGGGCGAAGCAGATGATGTTCATCAATTGACCCTTTATTCTTAGTCCAGAAATTATATTTTTCAGTACGTTCTATTAATTTCCCTGTACGTTTCAAATCAAACCAGCGGTTAAATTCACCAAACAATTCTCGTGCACTTTCATCCAAAATCAGGTCGATGGAAATGTTGGCAGGAGTTGCCCTGTACGAAACTGTTTCCATTGAAGTAAGATCTTCAGGAAATTTAGCGCGCATTGGGTCAACACCAACACCCACAGCCCTGTCGAGAACTTTGTTGTAATAAACATCAGCACCACCCAAAGCGCTTCCTGTTGCACCTTTTACTATTGCTTCTGCAGCAATAAGATAAGCTTCAGCAGAGCGAAAAAGCGCAAAGTCGAATGTTCCGTAACCATCGCCATACTGGATATTTGGTTCCCAGAATTTCCATGTGGTAATCGGACCGGCAGTAAGACGGGAAACAGGAACTCCCTTTATTTGCTGATCAAGATTAATTACAGCATATTTTTTAGTTCCACCTTCATCAATTCCTTTGTCAGCGCCGGTTGCGGGCATGTTCCATGGTGTCCAGTATGCAACTGTATCGCCCACAGCGTAACTAACCTTTGCTTCAGGATCGGTGTAACTGTATGCATAATCCGTTACTTTTTTTAATGCATAAATAACATCAAGAAAGTTATGTTTATACCTGCTGTCCAATTGCGGGTCCCAAAAACGGTAAGCCGCCGGAGAAGGCACATTTCTGGCCTGATGCCTGTTGTAGTCATTTGTTCTGCCAGGGCTTCCAACCAATCCTTCATTACCTGGAAATATGGAGTGATACCAGTTTCCCGGGTCGCCTGAAGATAATTCATTGCCATAGGTAAGCACATCAGTACTATACTGAACAGCAAATACAACTTCGCTGTTTTTTGCATTCTGAGTACCTGTGTATTGACTTAAAGGATTCGTATTCCTTTTTGGGAAGAGGGTGTTGTATTGCGGTACGAGCGGGTAAGCTGCAATTACTTTATCGGCCCAGGAGAGTGCACTGTTAAAATCAGCGGCACTTCCACCGAGTGAATTATTAAAATTCCAGCCGCGTGTTAAATAAACCCTTGCAAGCAGAAACTGTGCAGCGCCTTTTGTTACACGGCCATAATCAGTTGCAGTTACAGGTAATGCAGCTTCAGCTTCAGTAAGGTCTTTTAATATTTGTGTGTAAACTTCAGCAGCCGGAACTCTTGTTACATTCTGATCAGGAGTTACAGTTTCAGAAAGCGGCATTGGTACATCGCCCCACTCCTGTACAAGATAGAAATAGCTCAAAGCTCTCAGAAATTTAGCTTCTGAAACGCGTGCAGCTTTCTTCGCCGGATCAGCGTATTCAATAAACTCAGATCTTTCGATTGCAGAATTTGTTCTTCCAATTTCCTTATAGAGAATATCCCAGAATGTTGATAATTCACCCATTGAAGAATTGTAACGAACATCGTACAGGTCAAGTGCCGGCCCGTCGCCAACTACCTTCTCGTCCCATCCACCACCCTGAAAAATGTCAGTTCCGTGCAAAACAAGGGGAAACTGGAGGATTATATCACGTAATGCCGGATAGCATGCCTTTACCAGGTCTTCATAACCGGATTCGTTAACAATGTACGAATCAGCAGTAATATCAGAAATTGATTCCTCTTTCAGGAAATCTTCACACCCCACTCCTATAAAAACAAACACAAGAGCCAGGACAAAGCTATATATTTTATATTTTTTCATCTCTTTATTATTTTTTCGTTGTACAGATTTCTTTTAGAATGTAAGATTTAGTCCAAATATATATGTTGAATAAGGAACATCATCCTGGTAGGTACCTGAATTGAACTCAGGATCCATCCACATAATCCGGTCTTTTACAAACACAAACGGATTGTTTGCCTGTACATAAAACCTCACATTGCTAATTTTCGCACGTTCAAGCAGATTCTGCGGTAAAGAATATCCCAAAGTTAAATTCGAAATTCGCCAAAAATTGGCTTCCATATATTGAATAGCTTCACGATAAGCCTGTGGCTGCCAAACACCGAAATAATCGTTTGTCGGATTTGTTTCAGTCCAGTAGTTCAAATTAAGACGGTTATAGCGGTTATTATTCAGTTCGCCCATTGTACCCTGCAACAAACTGTTTCTGTACATAACACCCTGACGGGTATAAACAAAAACAGAAAAGTCCCAGTTTTTATAATTAACAGTATTGTTAATACCTGCCATCCATTTGGGCAATTCGTTTCCAAGAACTATCCTGTCATCAATATCAGCACTGCTTGAAATTTTGCCATCGTTATTCTGGTCCACAACTTTAACTGATCCCGGAACCTGCCCGTATTTGGCTGCTTCCTCCTTTTCGTCCAGTTGCCAGATACCGTCAAATTCATAATAATAATGCGATAACAGAGACTCACCTACAAATAATTTATTGGCAATATCCTGGGTTACCGTACCTCCGTACAATTCAAGAATCTCGTTATGGTTTGTCGAGAAATTAATATTTGTTGTCCAGCGCAAATTTTTTGACTGAATATTAACCGTGTTCAGTGAAACTTCAAGCCCGCGGTTCATAATTTTACCAACGTTGGCTGTAACAGCGCTAAAACCCAGCGATGATGGAATTGCTACATTCTGAATCAGGTCGTCAGTAGTTTTGTCATAATATTCAATTGAAGCCATGATCCGGTTTTTAACAAAACCCAAATCAAGTCCAATATTTATTTCCGAACTTTTTTCCCATCTTAAATCGGCATTACCAATATTTTTAGGTGCATAACCGTAGGCTGCGGTGCCATCAAAGTCGTAGGCAGTCTGGCTTAAAAAAGCCTGGGTGCTGTATGGCGAAACCACATCATTACCAACCTGACCATAACTTACACGCAGTTTGAGGTCGGAAAAAAGATTCATATTTTTAATAAAGTCTTCTTCTCCTGCTCGCCATGCAAGTGCAACCGAGGGGAAAAGTGCCCATTTGTTTCCTTCAGCCAAAACGGAAGAACCATCATAACGACCTGTAACTGTAAGTAAATATCTGTCGTTGTAACTGTAATTAAAACGTCCCATAAACGACAGGATTGACCGCTCTATTAACCTGCTTGTAACGCCATTAATTGTAGCCGCAGTATTAACCGCATAAAAACCTGAATTGTAAGGTAAATTTTCAACCTGTATTCCCGAGGATTCATATCTTTCCTGCAGGGCACTCTGTGCAGCCGTTACATTAATATTATGTAATCCGGTTACTATTTTATAATTCAGAATATTATCCCAGGTATATGAAGTATTTAACTGGTTTTCTATTACTGATGAAGGTAATTTACTGAGCCTGCTTTTTGTATTTGTGCCCCTGAAATCGCCACGCCTGTTTCCCAATACTGATGCCGACAAAGATGATTTGAATGACAATCCCTTTAGTGGTGTTATTTCAACATAACCATTTCCCAAAAAGCTTGAAACGCGTGTCTCATCTATATAGTTGTCAGCATCGGTTTCCATAACCGGGTTTGGAACCTGGGTGTCTTTAATCCCCATCCACATGGCATAACCATTTATATCCTGGTCGTTTGTTTCTGTCGGATTTATGAGGTCTTTATACAAAATTGTTCCTGTTGGCCGTGCACGGTAGGCAGAACGGAGTGTTTCAAGTGAACCTGTATTTCTTACACTAAAAGTATAATAGCTTGTAAAACCAACATTCACCATCCTGTTCAGTTTACTGTCAATGCTTCCTTTTAAACTGAAACGCTCATAGCCTGTATTGTGCAGGTTACCTTTTTCGTTCAGATACCCTGTTGAGAAATAATGTGTCGAGTTATCATTTCCACCCGATAAAGCAACAACATGGCTGGTTTGAAGTGATGGATCGGTAACTTCGTCAACCCAGTTTACCGAAGTCCCGTTATCTACGTTTGCTTTCTGTTGTTCAGTCCAAATTACACTTGCATTTGGGTTTTCAGCAAGAACAACATCATTATATGCATGATAAAATTCCTGTGCAGTCATCAAATCCGGAATCTGAGGAGCTTTAACTCCCGTGTAACCATCATAGGTTACTTTAGTTTTACCCTGTTTTCCCTTTTTTGTTGTAACAATAATAACCCCATTTGCACCCCGCGCACCATAAATAGCAGTTGCCGAAGCATCTTTCAGTACATCCATTGTTTCAATATCGCTGGGATTGAGAGTATTTAACTTTCCTCCCATTACTCCGTCGATAACTACCAAAGGTTCGCTGCTAAAATTAAATGAATGCACACCGCGAATATCAATTGTATAATCGCTGCCGGGGCGTGAGTTAACTTTTTTAACATTGACACCGGCAACCTGTCCCTGCAGGGCACTTGCCGGTTGTACCGGGTTTGTCCGCACAATCAGTTCCGATTTAACGGAACCAACAGAACCTGTTACATCCCTTTTCTTTGCGGTACCATAACCAATTGCCACAACTTCTTCCAGACCGATGGTTTCCTGTTCGAGCTGAACGTTATAAACCGATGAACTGCCTATGGCAACTTCCTGGGTTAACATACCTACAAAAGAAAACACAAGCGTATTTGCTGCTGCCGATACACTAATGGTATATTTCCCATCAATATCGGTTACAGTTCCGTTTACAGTCCCCTTTTCGACAATTGTTACACCGGGAAGTGTTACTCCGCCCGGATCAGTTACCGAACCTGTTATGGTTCTTTGCTGCGCCTGGCTGTATCCGGCTGAATACAGCAATACAACAGCACAAAGCATTAGTTTGAAAAAATGTTTCATAAAAATAGATTTTAGAAAAATTAATTGAAGTGAACTTTCTTTTGGGTTTACAAAGTGATTTCCTGAAATTTTTGAATCATTCATAAGCACAGAATTTTTTATTAGTTTTCGGGGCAAATGTAAACTGATGTTAAAATTCGGATATGGAAATATCATTCTGATATATGGATATTTCAACCAAAGAGAAATTATAAGAAAATACTGTAAGTTTATCCTGAAACTCCCACTAACCAAAATACAAATCAACTTAACTGATATTTGTATTAATAACAATAATTTATAACCATTTGGCTAACCCTGAATCTAAAACTCAACAACAATATTTTAATCCATTCATTTTTCAGGATGCATACTTTGTTTAATTTACTTGTATTTATAGTATTTGATTACAGGTTGTAAAACATTTTTGAGGAATTATAACCAGTTTTACAGATGTTATTTAGATTTATTCCAAAAAATTAATTTTCTACTTTTATTCAGTATAAAACAATTTGTTAACTTATGAAACATATACTGCAATTTACAATTCTATTTGTATTATTTCCTATTTTGATTAAAGCACAGAATACATCTACCAAAACGATCAAATCTGCAAGTAAAACGACAATAGAAATGACCTTCATTCCAGATGACAATTTTGAGCAGGCTTTAATAGATTTAGGTTATGATTCGGGTGAATTAAACGATTCTGTGCTTACAGAAAAAATATCAGGTATTGTGTCTTTAAATATTACTGGCAAAAAGATTTCTGATTTAACCGGGATAGAAGATTTCTTTGCGTTACGCACCCTGAATTGCAACCAAAACAAGTTAGCAGATATTGATATTGGCAAAAACACTAACTTGCTCTATTTTAATTGTTCTGAGAATCAGCTTTCTGTTCTTGATGTAAGCAAAAATAAGAAACTTCGTCAACTATCTTGTTATATTAATAAAATTTCCAGTTTGGATCTCAGCCAAAATGTTGCCTTGGAAGAGTTACATTGTGGTTATAATCAACTCACAAGTATAGATGTTTCAAAAAACTTAGTTCTTTACAGTTTGAGTTGTGACAATAATAAAATTTCCAGTTTGGATCTTCTTAAACATACTGCAATGTTTAGCTTAAATTGTTCAGGCACATTAATTACAAATCTTGATCTAAGCAATAATGAAAAATTAAGCAGTTTACATATCGTTTCCACCCCTATAACCAGCCTGAATTTAAGTAACAATAAAGCACTTCAATTATTATATTGTCATTACAGCCAGCTTACAAGTTTGGATGTAAGTAATTGTTTAAAGCTCAAAACTCTCTGGTGCTATGACAATAAGTTAACCAGTTTAAACCTGGGGACTAATTCAGTTCTGGAAACATTATTTTGTGAGAATAATCTGCTAAGCAGCCTTGATCTTGATTATGCAACTGCTCTTAAAAATCTGGGGTGTTCATCAAATCAACTAACCAGTCTTGATGTGAGCAAAAATACAGCTCTTCTTGTATTATGGTGTAATAACAATAAACTTGACAGTTTAAATGTTGGTCAGAATGCAACAATTACTTCTATTAACTGTAGAGAAAACCAACTAAGAAGTCTAAATGTTGGCCAGGCCACAGCAATAACTGGTTTGTATTGCCAGGACAACCAACTTACTTTCGAGGATCTGGAGCCCCCTATTTCAATTTCAAGGTTTACATATTCTCCTCAAGATAGTATTGGAACTATAATATCATTAGAAAAAAAAGAAGGTGAAGATTTAAGTTATCACTTATTAGTTGGTGGTGATAACAATCTGTATCAATGGTATAAGAATGATACAGTTTTGCAGGATCAAACATCGGCTGTTTTGGATTTGACAAATCTTACTTCAAATGATGCGGGAATATATCATTGTGAAGTAACCAATACTGTGGTTACAGGACTCACGTTATATTCAAGAAATATTACAATTGTTGTAAATAAAAAAAATAATAATCCCACTGATATAATATTATCAAAATCCAGTATTGATGAAAATAAACCAATAACCTCTGAAATCGGAACGATATCGACAATTGATGAGGATAGTGGAGATACATTTACATATTCACTTGTTCCGGGTAACGGAGATGAGGATAATGATATTTTCTACATTTCTGATAACATAATTCAATCTAACGTAAGTTTTAACTATGAATCAAAAAATTCATTTAAGATAAGATTACAAACAAAAGATAACAGCGGAGCTACTCTATCCAAGTCATTCGTAATATTAATAAATGATGTAAATGAGATTCCAACTGATATTATGTTATCAAAATCCAGTATTGACGAGAATGAACCTGTAACCTCCGAAATCGGAACGATTTCGACAATTGATGAGGATAGTGGAGATACATTTACATATTCACTTGTTCCGGGTAACGGAGATGAGGATAATGATATTTTCTACATTTCTGATAACATAATTCAATCTAACGTAAGTTTTAACTATGAATCAAAAAATTCATTTAAGATAAGATTACAAACAAAAGATAACAGCGGAGCTACTCTATCCAAGTCATTCGTAATATTAATAAATGATGTAAATGAGATTCCTACTGATATTATATTATCAAAATCCAGTATTGATGAGAATTTGTTAACCGGTTCAATTGTAGGTATTTTTAAGACCATAGATGAAGATTCAATGGACGTTTATGAGTATAGCTTGTATTCCGGTGAAGGAGATATTGATAATGCAAGTTTTATAATCTCAAATGATACTCTTTTCACAAATGCCTCACTGGATTATGAAACAAAATCAAATATGAGCATAAGAGTACTTGCCTCGAATAATCAGGGAGATGCTTATTTCAAAACATTTTCAATAGAAATTATTAATGTCTATGAAGTAGGAATTGAGGCATTCTTAAATAACAATATAATAAAGGTATATCCCAATCCATTCTCATCTGAACTTAATATTGAATTTAACCTGAATAGAGATGAAACACAAAATATCATTGTCTATGATATTAGCGGAAAAATGATAAAAGCATTTAAAGGAAGGTCATTGGAAGGTTTTAACAGATTAATTTGGGATGCCACCGATCAAAATGGTTTGAAAATAAAATCCGGAACATATTTGATTCATGTATTTAGTCGCAGTCAAGATAAATTCTTCAAAATTATTTATAATAAGCAAGATTAAAGAAGAAATTAAGAAAGGCTGTAAAGTCATTAAAAAACAGTTGAATTAATCCAGGGCCAGTATTAAATAACATTTTCTGCAGTTAATTTAATAAAGCAACAATTATGTACAAGTTAATTAAGTTTGAACACCATACAAACTTGGTGTAGTGCCAAATTGCTTTTTGAAACACTTACTGAAATAAAGGGCATCGTTAAAACCAACCCGGTAGGCTATTTCTGAAATATTAAGATTTGATTCCCTTATTAAAACTGCGGCTTTTTTCAGGCGGTAAGTCCTTATGAATTCATTTGGCGAAAGGCCTGTTATACTCTTTATTTTTCTGTAGAGTTGTGAAGGGCTTACCCCAATATTTTTACTAAAACTGTCGATATCGAAAGCTGAGTTGTCGAGATTATTTTCAAGCAAATCGATAATCTGTTGCATAAAATCCTCATCAATCTTCGAAATGGTCAGTTCCTTTGCTGAAACGTTTACATTACGGGCAAAACCATTTCTTGTATTTTTCAGGTTTTCGAGAATATTGGCTGCCCTTATTTTTAACAGTTCAGGTTCAAAAGGTTTTGTTATATAATCATCGGCGCCCATTTTATAACCTGTCATTTTGTTTTCGACTGATGCAAGCGCTGTCATTAAAATTACAGGAATGTGGCTGATTTCGGGTGTCGATTTTATTGTTTTGCAAAACTGGAGGCCGTCCATGTTTTCCATCATTACGTCGGAAATTATAAGATCAGGATTTTCAGATTCGCAGATATTCAATCCCTCGAAACCATTTGCAGCAGTAATTATCCGGTAACCGGCTGAAAGATAATCCGACAAAAATTCCCTCAGTTCGCTGTTGTCTTCAACAATAAGTATCTTTTGCAAATCTGTTTTTTGAGTGTTTTTTTGTTGCTGTTCCGTTTTTTTCGAAAGGTTATCCACAAGTTCCTTTGTCCTTCTGTCGGCATCGCGTTTAAAGTCAAAGATTTCAGCATCACTGTAGGCCGTTTTCTCATAAGGCAGATAAATCGTGAAAGTTGTTATTTTGTCGGGTTCACTTTCAAGCGTAATTATACCATGATGCAGTTCAACAAGCGATTTTACAAGCGAAAGGCCAATCCCCGTACCCGGGTTCGATGCAACCGATTCGTTATCTACCTGAAAGAAGCGGTCGAAAACCTTTTCCTGCAAATGTTTCGGAATTCCCTTTCCGCTGTTTGATATACTTAGTTTTATGTGTTTAAATGAAATATCCTGTCCGGCTTCACCCTTGTTTAAACTTATTTCAACAAAGCCGTTTTCTGTGTTAAACTTAAAGGCATTCGACAAAATATTAAACAGAATTATATCGAGTTTCTCCCTGTCGAACCATCCTTCCATTACTTTGCTTTCGGATGCAAAACGCACTGTAATTGACCGCTCCTTTGCCATAAAATCAAATGCGTCAATGTTTGATTCAATGGTTTCAATTATGTTTGAGTAAGTCGCTTTTAGTTTCATTCCCTCATAAACCGATTTTCTGAAATCGAGCAGTTGGTTTACAAGCGATAAAAGCCGCTGCGAGTTATTTAAAATCAGGTTGTTTAGCTTTGAAATTGTTGCGCTGTTTTTCTCTCCGCCAATCAATTGTTTTATCGGCCCCATAATTAAGGTGAGCGGTGTGCGCAACTCGTGCGAAATGTTTGTATAAAACCGCAGCCTTTCCTGGTGGAACTTTTCTTCCTTTTCGCGCTTTACACGTTCAATAAGCAGTTCCTGTCTCAGCCGGATCCGGGCGTTAATTGTGTTTCTTATCTGGAATGCCGAAAATGCAGCAATTAATATGTAAACAAGAATAGCCCAGAAACTGAAAAATGGCGATGGTTTTATCCTGATTTCAAGCCGTGACGGTATTTCGCTCCACTGCCCGTCGTTGTTGGCGCTGTAAACTTCAAAAGTGTATCTCCCGGGGTTGAGGTTTGTGTAGTGCGCTGTTTTTTCGTTGCCCGTATTCCATTCCTTGTCGTAACCGCGAAGTATGTACCTGTATTTATTTTCCTTGCTGTTGAGGTACGAAGTTGAGGTGAACGACAAAGAGAAATCCTTGTTGCGGTTATTTAGTTTTATGTGTTTCTGAAACTGGATATTCGAATCGAGAATTACCTGTTTGTTCATTTCCACCCCGGCCTGAATTTCGGAATTGTTAATCACGAGCTTTGTAAATACAGGCGGCGGCGAAAATTTATTTACCAATTGGGTTGACGTTTTAAAACGGTAAATTCTGTCGATACCGCTAATATAAAGTTCGTCGTTTTCGTCCATCAAAAACCCCCTGCGGTTGTAGGCGCTTGTTCTGATGCCGTTGTTTATGTAAAATATCCTCAATTCATTTGTTTCTGAATCCCATTTTGCCATTCGGTTGAAATTCAGGTTCAGCCAAAGGTTTTGTTTCGAATCTTTCTGGATATTTGTTACCCACAGGGGGGCCGCATTCTCAAAAGTTTTTCTTACAAAAGCATTAGTGCTGCTGTTAAAGAAATAAAGCCCGTTTCTTCCACCCACAATAATTTCGCCTTTTTCGTTTTCCTGAATGTCAATAAATATGTTGGGTGTTAAATCCCTTTCTGAATTGTCGGGCAGATAAACATTGATTTCGTTTGTTTCTGCATTTTTTCTGAAAATACCCGATTGTGTGGCGAGCCATATATTTTTTTTGCTGTCGATAAACACTTCGTTTGTCTGCATATCGCCGCCCAGGCCGTTGTCAACCGTAAAAGTTTCGGTTTTCGGGTTGAAATATTTCAAACCTTCGCCGGCAGTTGCCAGCAACAACAAACCATTACCGGCTTCCACAATCGAATAAATTGGAACGCCTTCGTGCCTGTGTTTGTAAATATTCACCGACTGCCCGTTTGCGCCAATTTTTATTAAATGCCCGTTGAAACTGCCCGCCCAAATGTTTTCCTTCGAATCAACCAAAAGCGAATACAACTTTTCGTTGGCCACCGGCGCCAGTTGTTTTTCGAAGACCTTTGTTATTACCCTATCCTTTTTAAACAGCAAACCATCCGACATGGTAAGAATCAAAATCCCATCGTGCCATTTACTGAATTCGGTAGCAGTTTGTTCTTTCAGTCCATTCATAATTTCGCCGCCCAGCGCCTGAAACTGGTTTTGATACGGATCGAACCTGTTTATGCCCTCTTCTGTACCAATCCACACCGTTCCCGATTTATCCTGAAAAACATTCATTACCTGTCCGCTTGAAATTGATTTCGATTCCGAATTTCCGTGTGTAAGCAGTTCATAATTTCCGGTTTGCAGGTCATCAAAAGATTTACAAACATACAATCCGCCCCATGTGCCAATCCACAGCATTCCACTTTTATCACGGTAAACGGTGCGGTAAAAATTAGCCATGTTTGCATTTACATTTTCGGCCGAAATTATCTTTTCGAAACTGTTTGCAGCCCGGTTGTATATATTTAAACCGTTGCGCGTGCTCACAACAATTGTTCCGTCGGTATCTCTGAAAACATGGTAAACATTGTTGTGCGACAAATGATTTTCGGGGTTGTCGGCCCTGTAGTTGCACACCGAATCTGTTTCAGTGCCGTTCAGCTTTAAACAGAACAGGCCGTCGTTAAAAGTCCCGATCCATATTTTCCCGTTTTCTCCGGTTAAAATAAACCGAATGTGCGTTGGCTCCTGAAGATTTGAGCCTTTAAAACTGATTTTGATGAAGTTATCATTTTCGGTATCGTAAGTATATAAACCGGCATCAAAAGTGCCTATTAAAATGTGCCCCGATTTATCTTTTCCCAGGCTGCGTATTTT
Organism: Draconibacterium sp.; assembly: GCA_035391305.1. Lineage (GTDB taxonomy): Bacteria > Bacteroidota > Bacteroidia > Bacteroidales > Prolixibacteraceae > Draconibacterium. Next base: position 529 of record DAOPKR010000091.1, on the reverse strand, counting down.
GTTGCTGCCAATTGACGCCGGATTTTCCTTGCTAAAGTAGTAGGTTACAAGCTTTCCTGTGGCGGGATTGTATTTCGACAGGCCATTGTTTGTGCCAACCCAAATGTTATTGTCATCGTCCTGCAGCAGCGCAGTAACATCGGCGTTTATTTCATTCTGATCGCCAAATGTTTGCTGAATGATATAGTCGTCGCCCTCGTATCTGAACAATCCGCTAAAGGTTGCCATCCATAAAAAGCCGTTGTTATCCTGTATAACCTGTCTGACACTCAGGTTTGCCTCGCCTTCCTCCGTTGGTATCTTATCAAATGAATAGGTTTGTGCGTTTGCTTTAAAATCACAGGCAAAAATGAGGAGGGAAATAATGAAAGTACATAGAAGTATAATTTTAGCTCGCACTTCTTTTCCTATTAGGCTTGAAAAATTTTGAATAAACACAGCGCAAATTTATCATTTATGCCGTGTAATCAAATAAATCGGAATTGATTTCTGTTTATTGTTGTTCGTTAAATTGTATATTCATTAATGT
>DAOPKR010000090.1:4294-18257 GCA_035391305.1 Draconibacterium sp. | reverse complement strand
TTGATGCTGCGGACTTGGATCCGCATTTTTTATTTCTCCGGGTTGACAACCGCGCCGCTCACCTTTAAAACTCAATTACCAATTGAACTGGTTTGGCAATTTCATCATGTTGAAAATTTGAAACCGTCAATCCCAGCAACCGGATTCCTTTTAAAAAACCTCCACCTTTTTTTAATAGCTTTTTACTTTCAGTAATCAACTGGTTTTTTGTAGTAAAATATGCTGAAATTGTGCAGCTACGGGTATGTTGTTCGAAATCGGCATATTTAAATTTTAAAGTTAGAGTTTTGGCTTTTACTTTGGTTCGTTCAATTCGCGGCCACAAAGTTTCTATAATTTTCAAAACTTCATTTTCCAAATCATTCATAAGAAAAATATCGTTTAAAAATGTCTCTTCGGCTCCAATTGATTTTCTTTCACGTGAAGGTTCAACTTCGCGGTCATCTTCTCCCCGACAGATTTTGTAATAATAACTTCCTGCTTTACCAAAAAGACGAACCAACTCCAAACGATCCATTTTTTTGAGGTCACGGCCAAACCAAATTCCAATTTTATTGAGTTTTTCGGCAGTAACTTTTCCTATTCCAAAGAATTTTTTGATTTCCAGATTGTCAATAAAGTCCTGTGCCTGTTGCGGAGTTATTACAAAAATGCCGTTAGGTTTATTAATATCGGAAGCAACTTTTGCTAAAAATTTGTTGTAAGAAACCCCTGCCGAAGCAGTTAGTTTCGTTTCCTCAAAAATTCGTGCTTTTATTTCTTTCGCAATCAATGTTGCCGAGGGTTTGCCTTTTTTAGCATAGGTAACATCCAGGTACGCTTCGTCAAGCGACAGAGGTTCAACCAAATCGGTGTATTCCAGAAATATATTTTGAATTTGATTTGAGATTTCTTTGTAACGCGAAAAGTTGGGCTTTACGAAAATCAAATCGGGGCATTTGCGTTTGGCAATTTTTGATGGCGTAGCCGAACGGACTCCATATTTTCGTGCTTCATAACTGGCTGCGGCAACCACTCCCCTTTCGCCCGAACCACCAACTGCAACGGGCTTTCCGCGTAATTCAGAATTGTCAAGTTGCTCAACAGATGCATAAAAAGCATCCATATCGATATGAATTATTTTCCGAAGTTGTTCTTCCAAATTTTAACGATTTTAAAATCATCATGAACTCAAAAATGTAGAATATATTACCAGCTTTTATGCAACTTCAAAGCCCGGTAACCATAAATTGCTATAACTACAAAGCAAATCCATGGAAGAATAAATGAAAAGTTAACAGCAGGCAGAAACCCGATTGTTCCCTGGTCAATTATCAAGCCCTGCAACGGTGGCATCAGCGCACCACCAACAATAGCCATAACCAAACCGGCAGCCCCAATTGTTGCATCGTCGCCAACACCTTCAAGTGCAATTCCGTAAATTGTTGGGAACATTAACGACATAAATGCTGAAGTTGCAACCAGCAAGTACAATCCCGGCATACCCTGAATAAGAATAACACCGGTTGTTGTGATTAAGCCACCTATTGCAAACAATGTGAGCATCAATTTCGAATTCAGATACTTCATCAGAAAAGTGCTTATAAAACGGCTACAAATAAAAATTGCCATGGCAACAATATTGTACCGTTGAGCTTCAGCTTTTGTAATTCCGAGATTATCGGCATATTGAATAATAAAAGTCCAGCACATGATTTGTGCTCCAACATAAAAAACCTGAGCAATAACACCTTCTCTGTAATTTGGATTCTTCATTAATCGCCTGAAAGAATCCATGGCATGAATTTCATGGTCGGCACTTGATCGTTTTGGCATTTTTGAAACAGCAATCACAACTAACATAGCAAGTACAAAAAAACCAAGCATTACGTACGGATCGCGAATTGCAGCCAAATCGTGTGTGCGTACAGCAGCTTTTTCTGCTGCACTCATTGTGTCAAAAAGAAGATTTCCGGCAGCATCCCTTTTATCAGACAACAAAGCCGGCAATATTACCTGCGACGCAACAAACATTCCGAAAATAGATCCCATCGGATTAAATGATTGAGCCAGGTTCAATCTACGTGTTGCAGTTTCAGGCGAACCCATTGAAAGTATGTATGGATTTGCCGTGGTTTCCAAAAAAGCCAAACCAAAAGTTAAAATGTAAAGTGATACCAAAAAGAAACCAAAAATTTCGTACTGGGCAGCCGGAAAAAACAACAACGCTCCAACCGCATATAACGCCAACCCGATAATAATCCCAAGTTTATAACTATAACGTTTAATGATTAACGCTGCCGGAATTGCCATTGTTCCGTATCCGCCATAAAATGCAAATTGTATCATTGCAGCCTTTGCATTCGAAATTTCCATAACGGTTTTAAACGCAGCAACCATCGGGTTTGTGATATCATTTGCAAAGCCCCACATTGCAAACAAACTGGTTATCAAAATAAACGGTAAAAGGATTTTCTTTTCTACAACAACTTTTTTACTATCGCTCATTGTTAGGTTCAGATTTTGTTATTCTATTTTGTTTGACTTTTACAAATATTGATTTTTATTTCCTGCTTTCAACTGATCAACAACCTTTTTTATTTCCTCAGCTTTGTCGCGTTTGCAAACAAGCGTTGTATTTCCATCCTGAACAACAATTACATCATCCAGTCCAACCAATGCTATTAAACCAGTTTCAGAATAGATATATGAATTTTTTGAATCGATGATGATGGACTCTCCTGAACCTGCATTTCCATTTTCGTCTTTATCGCTTGTCAAATAAACTGATTCCCAGCTACCCAAATCATTCCAAACAAAATTACCTTCAACAAGGTAAATATTTTTGGCATGTTCCATAATTCCATAATCAATTGAAATACTATCAACTGCACGATAAATTTTATCCAAAGTTTCTTCAAAAGTTGGATTTCCCAAATCAGACTGAATTTTACGCAAATCACCGTATAAAGCAGGAGCAAATTGTTTTACAGCATCCAGAAAGACAGAAATTTTAAATACAAACAAACCGCTATTCCAGTAAAAACCTCCTTGTTTTAAGTAGTTTGTTGCTTTTTCTTCATTTGGTTTTTCAACAAAACGCTCTACTTTAAACTGCTTTATTTTTGCCGAACCTGTAATATTTTCCGCAGTTTGAACATAGCCATAGCCCGTTGCCGGATAGGTTGGTGTTATTCCGATGGTTACAATCCCATCGCGTTCATCCGCAATTTTCACAGCAGCTAAAACCGTGTCTCTGAAAAGTTCATCATTTTCGATTAAATGGTCTGAAGGAGTCACCACCATAATACCATCCGGATTTTCCTTTTCGGCAAACATGGCTGCCAAACCAATACACGGAAGTGTATTTTTCCCTACCGGTTCGTATATCAGGTTTGATTTTGGCAACATTGTGGTTTGCTGCTCCAACACTTCTGACTGGCTTTTACCTGAAACCACGTAAATACTATCGGTTTCAGTAAAAATTGAAAATCTTTTTATTGTGGATTGAAGTAAAGAATCACTTCCAAACAGGTTTAAATACTGCTTTGGTTTAACAGCCTTACTGCGTGGCCAGAAACGTGTTCCTGAACCACCCGCCATTATCAGACTAAATATTTTCGCCATCTTTTGTTGTTTATGTAATTATTTTGATTGAAAGAAGCTCAAATATAGATTAAACAGATTTAAACACAATGGCTAATCAAAATTCTGTTAACTGTTTTTCATTTTCTCCCTAATAAATTTCTATTGTTTTGGCTTTCATAAAGTACCAGTGTTTATGATTGATTTACTTAAACAGGATTTTCTCATTGTGTCAAAATAACACATAAATATTTTTCATATTTCAAAATCAATTTTACTTTTACCATATACATATTAATGTTTCTAAACTTAATTATTTATTAATACTATTCATTATGAAAAAAGCAATCGTAATTTTACTGCTTATGATAAGCATTTCATCGTTTTCACAACAATCTCTGTTTGGTGGGCAGGAATTAAAATCACCGGAAATTAATGCAGACAATTCGGTAGTTTTCCGGTTTGTGGCACCAAACGCTGATACAGTTAAAATTACAGGCGATTTTCTGCCAACAGAAAAAATGAAAACCCAGTGGGGAGAATTTGATGCACCGGGTAAAGCACTTTTAACTAAAAATGAAAAAGGAGTCTGGAGTTTTACTTCTCAAATACTGCAACCCGAACTTTATAGCTATTCATTTATTGTAGATGGAATTTCTTCAACTGATCCGAATAATCCTTTTTTGGTTCGCGATGTGGCTTCTGTAACGAACATTTTCATTATTGGTGGTGGTCAGGCCGATTTATATAAAGTAAACGACATTCCCCACGGAACTGTGGCAAAACGCTGGTATGATTCACCGGGTCTGGGAATGGACAGAAGAATAACCATTTACACTCCGGCAGGATATGAATCGGGTAACGAAAAATACCCGGTTTTATATTTGCTTCATGGTGCAGGTGGTGATGAAGAAGCATGGAATACTCTCGGCAGAACTGCCCAGATTATGGACAACCTGATTGCTCAGGGAAAAGCAAAACCGATGATTGTTGTTATGCCAAACGGAAATGTAATTCAGGATGCAGCGCCCGGCGAAGGTCACGACGGATTCTACAAACCACAGTTTATGGTGGCCAAAACAATGGACGGAACATACGAAGCCAATTTTATGGATATCATCAGATTTGTTGAAGCAAACTACCGTGTAAAAACTGACAAGGCAAACCGCGCCGTTGCCGGGCTTTCAATGGGAGGTTTTCATTCGTTGCATATTTCCCGATATTACCCAAATACTTTCGATTATGTGGGTTTGTTTTCAGCAGCTATTTTACCCAACCAAAATGTTTCGAGCAAAGTTTACAATGACATCGACGGGACTCTTAAAACGCAAATGGATAACGGTTATAAACTGTATTGGATTGCAATTGGCAATACCGATTTTCTATACAAAAATGTTGAAGATTACCGGGCCAAACTCGATAAAATGGGAATGAAATACATTTATCGCGAATCTGACGGTGGTCATATCTGGAGAAACTGGCGCATCTATCTTTCTGAATTTGCTCCACAACTATTCAGGTAATTTTAGGACAGAAAGTATTCAAAATAAAAAAAGCAGAAGAATGAGTTTAATAAAAATTTTTGGGTTTGCGGTTTTTGCAATATTAATGATGGAATCTTCAGGACAAAAAATACACAAATCTGTATTACTTCAGCACGATAAAAAAATTGATGCAATAATTCAGCAAATGACATTGGAAGAAAAAGTGGAAATGCTGCATGGAAAAACCATGTTTGCTTCTGCGGGGGTCGAAAGACTTGGAATTGCAGATGTAAAATATGCCGACGGACCATTTGGTATTCGCGAAGAATTGCAACCGCATAGCTGGGCTCCGCTAGGTTTGGAAACCGACAAAGCTACTTTTTTCCCAACAGGCTCAGCCCTTGCAGCTACATGGAGCCCCGAACTGGCTTATGAATATGGAACAGGAATGGCACGCGAAGCCCGGTTGCGCGGGAAAGATATGATACTCGGTCCGGCAATTAATATACAACGAATACCTACCGGTGGCCGCACCTATGAATATCTCAGCGAAGACCCGTTTTTAAGTTCTAGATTATCCGTTGGATACACAAAAGGTGCTCAGGAAAATGAAACTGCTGTGTGCCTTAAACATTATGCACTAAACAACCAGGAGAATAATCGCGGAACCGTGAATGTTATCATTGGCGAACGTGCCATGCGTGAGATTTATCTTCCACCTTTCAGGGCTGCAGTTGAAGAAGCCGACGCTTTTGGGGTAATGGCAGCCTACAACAAAGTAAACGGAAGATGGTGTTCAGAAAATAACATACTGCAGAATAAAATTTTACGCGAAGAATGGGGATTTGCAGGAATGATAATATCAGACTGGGGAGGAACACACAGCACAGTTGATGCGGTAACCAACGGATTGAATGTTGAAATGCCCGATAAAAAATATTTGGGCCAGGCTCTTTTGGATTCAGTAAAAGCAGGAAAGGTTTCTGAAGAAATTATTAATCTGCGTGTTCGCGAAATTTTACGTGTCAGGATGGAAATAAAACCAATTCCGGAGGAAGAAGCAAATAAGGAAATTACATCGCAACCGGCGCAGCAAAAAATTGCTTACAATGTGGCAAGCAAATCGATTGTGTTGTTGAAAAACAACGGAATTCTGCCCATCAATCTTAACAAAAAACCTGTTATTGCAGTTATCGGTGCAAATGCAACTCAAATTATGGCTACCGGCGGTTTGGGAGCAGGAGTAAAAACATTGTACGAAGTCACTCCGTTGGAAGGATTGAAAAATAAAATAGGCAAAAAAGCTGAAATTATTTACGCACAGGGTTACGTTCCGGTTGTTTTCACCTGGGGAAGAAAGTCGCCCGAACAATTGGAAAAAGAAGCCCGCGAGGAACAAATAAAAACAAAAGAACTTGCAGAAGAAGCGCTTGAAGTTGCTTCAAAAGCCGATTTGGTTTTATTTATTGGCGGCGACAACCGATCTGTTGAAACCGAAGGCAGTGACAGAAAAGACATAAAATTGCCTTCAGGTCAGGATGAACTTATACAGAAAATTGCTGAAGTAAATAAGAATATTATTACAGTTTTAACAAGCGGGGCTCCCAACGATCTGAACGTGGTAAACCCAATTTCGAAAGCACTGCTGATTTCGTGGTTTAACGGCACTGAAGGCGGAAATGCGCTGGCAGATGTTTTACTCGGTAATATTTCACCCAGCGGAAGGTTACCTTTCACACTGCCCGTAAAACTTGAAGACTCACCAGCCTTTGCGTTGGGCAATTATCCTCAGGGAACTAAAAATACCGATGTTTTTGCCAACCTTGTTTCGGAAACCGATTCGATTAATATTACTACTGAAAAAAAATCGGCAGCAAAAACCAACGACCCGAATACAGCATACTATTCAGAAGAATCACTTGTGGGTTACCGTTGGTTCGACACAAAAAAACTGCCTGTAATGTATCCTTTTGGCTACGGACTTACCTATACCAATTTTAATTATTCAACTTTAAAAACCGACAGCGAAAAATATGGTAGAAATGATGTAATCCGGGTTTCCCTTGAATTAAAAAATACTGGCAAAATGACTGCTGATGAAGTAGTTCAGGTTTATATTCATCGCATAAATCCATCGGTTGAATGGCCTGAAAAAGAGTTGAAAGCATTTTCAAGAGTTCCACTGAATCCCGGGGAAAACAAAATCGTTACGCTTGAAATACCAGTTAAAAATCTGCAATACTGGAACGAAGCAAAACATGCCTGGGATGATGATTTATGTAATATAGAACTACAGGTAGGCGCGTCGGCCGGAGATATTAAACTTAAAAAAGAGGTGGCTTTGAAATAATACTTTAAAATTAAATTTCATCAATAACTAAATACCTAAAACTTATGAAAACCAACAGGAGAAACTTTTTTCAAACTATGGGAGCCGGTGCAGCAGGACTTGGACTGGCTTCAGCATTTCCACTAACAGCTTGCACTGCAACCGGTGAGAATTCAGCAGAAAATGACGGGCAGATTTTATTTGTAGGCGATGATATCGCCGTTGCCCAAACTGTTTACGGAAAAGTGCAGGGTTTTATACTTCGTGGAATTTACAATTTCCGTGGAATTCCGTACGGAGCTAACACAAGCGGGAAAAATCGTTTTATGCCACCTCGAAAACCAGAGCCGTGGACAGATATAAAACCGGCAACATGGTGGGGAAACACAGCCCCGCAAATCATGGACAACCGATATGGAAATACCTGGGCTTCGTTTGTTGACCACTGGAATTATGACGATGTTAGCGAGGACTGCCTGAAATTAAATATCTGGACACCGGCACTTGCCGACGGGAAAAACCGACCGGTAATGGTTTGGCTGCATGGTGGGGGCTACACCAACGGAAATGCAATTGAACAGGATGGTTACGATGGGGAAAATCTTTCACGCAAAGGTGATATAGTTTTTGTGTCAATTAACCACCGTTTGGGGCCAATCGGATTTTCAGATTTATCTGGCGTTGGTGGAGATAAATACAAAGATTCAGGTAATGTGGGAGCGCTCGATATGGTAGCTGCGCTCGAATGGGTAAAGGAGAATATTGCAAGTTTTGGTGGCGACCCTGACAATGTAACAATAATGGGACAGTCGGGCGGTGGTGCAAAAGTATGTGTACTTGCCGCAATGCCCGCTGCCAAAGGATTGATTCACAAGGCCGTTCCTTTAAGTGGTTCATCAACAAATGCACTTAACCAGGAATACTCACAAAAACTGGGTGAATACATTTTAAAAGAAGCCGGCTTGAATTCTACTGAAATTGACAAATTACAGGAAATACCCTGGAAGGATTATATTCTACTGGCCAATAAAGCCAGTCAAACTTTGGCAAATGAAATTGCCGGAACACCGGGAATGCGCGGCGGCTTTGCACCTGTAGCCGACGGAATTAACATTCCAAAAGGAACTTTTTACAACGAAGCGGAAGGAATTTCGTCAGAGGTACCCATGTTAATCTGCAGCACTTTCCACGAATGGGGAGCTGCCAGAACCAATCCTGAATTAGAAAAAATAACAGCAGACGAAGCTAAAAATATGTTGAAGGAACGTGCAGGATTCAGAGGTGGACTTGGAGAAAAAGCGCCTGAAGTTTATGATGCATATGCAAAATTGTTTCCGGATAAAAAACCAATTGAAATTATGACCCTTGTATCGAGCAACCGCAAAGGTGTTGTTGATACAGCAACCGCAAAATCAGTTCAACCCGCACCTGTTTACGTTGCCTGGTTCGGTTGGGAACCACCGTTGTTCAATGGCAGAATGCGAGCTTTTCATTGTCTCGATATTTGTTTTTGGTATGCAAATACCGACCTCATGTTAACACACACCGGTGGGGGCACAAGACCCGGAAAACTTTCTGAAAAAATGTCCGGTTCACTACTAAACTTTATGAGAACCGGTAATCCAAACGGTGCAGGATTACCTGAATGGCCTGCATTTACAACTGAAAATGGAGAAACTATGGTTTTAAATGACATTTGCGAAGTGAAAAACGACCCGGATAGAGAAGGGCGAAACTTACTGTAATAATCAAAAACGGCGGCCATTTTTTGGTTGCCGTTTTTCTTAAATCACCACCCGCCACTTAGTCCGCTTTCAAGTGCAATTTTATAATTTTTGAGGTTGAATTCATATAAAAACGGAGATTTGTGTGCTCCTCCTGTTTTGCGCTCTTCAAGTTTATTTAAAATATTAAAAGAAAGTATCCGGCGCTGAAAATTTCGTCGGTCAAGTTTTTTGTCAAGTATCGTTTCATATAATTTTTGAAGCTCGGGCATGGTAAATTTGCTGGGGAGCAGATTGTAACCAATAGGCTGGTTATTAAGCTGTAACCTAAGGGCATTTAATGCTTCCTGTAAAATATTATCGTGGTCCATCATTAATTTTTTCTTTTCTCCAATACTTTTCCATTCAGCACTTTCCGAAAAGCTGTCGGGTTTTGGAACCACTTTTGTGAAATCAACAAAAGCATAAAACCCAACTGAAATAAAACGCTGGTTGAACCACTCAAGACTTGGATTGGCGCCCGATTCAACTAAATCTTTAACCGCAGGATTCAAAACAGAGCGATCGGGATGGCTAAAAACTTTAAATTGTTTTAGAAAAATATTGTCAAGCCCGGTTCTTTCACGTAAAACCCTTGCTGCAGCCTGTTCAACTGACTCATCCTTGCCTACAAATCCTCCGGGCAAAGCCCATTCATGCGAATATTTCATGCTCAGCAGCAACACTTTTAACTGGTTGTCATGAAATCCAAAAACCACACAGTCAAGTGAAACAGAATCAAGATAATTATCAGTTTTAAAGGTCATTCTGCCATTTTTTAATAAAGCCCATAATTTAAATCAAACCAACAAATTATTCCTCCAACCAAAATTTCGCATTTGAAAAATATTATTGTGTCAAAATAACACATTAAAAGTTCAACACAAAATTTTATACCTATAAATCCAAAGAATATTAATCCGTTAAAATGGGGCGAAGTTCAAAAAAATTACTTCCGGCAACTTTAAACCCGGTAATACTTTGATTAAGTTCAACTTAACCTCATAAAATAAAAAAAGGAGACCGTCGCAATTTAGCCTTGAAACGACCCCCTTTTTTTGATTTTATTATACTTCAAATATGCTGCAATAATTCCTGAAGCATTATTTTATCAACTCCACACTCCGTTTTACAAACTTATCCAGGTCGGCACCTTTTAACATTCCGTTTGCCAAAAGCGCCAGGTCAACCATTTGTTTTGCAAGTTTGCTTTCTTTACCAAAAGTTGTAAGACTTTCGCGTTTTGTTTCTTCCAGTTTCGATAATTCCTTATTCAAATCAGCAAGTTTTTCGGTTTCAGCCTGCGGTATTTCTTCCTTCTTTAACTCTTTTTGCGTTTTTTCCATTTCTTCAACTTCAGCTTTTTTCTCTGAAATTTGTGAAACCAGTTTTTCGAGTTTTGTACCCAGTTTTTTGTCTTTACTTTCGAGTACTTTTTTAACAAGCGGGTGATTCATGTTTACCACAAGGTTCAAACTTTCCGGAAGATCACCATACATATTCATACCTCCCTGTGTTTGACTCATATCTTTCATCCGACGCATAAATTCGCTGCGGGTAATTACAATTGGAGAACCGTTTTCACCTAAATTCTGAAAATCGACAATAAAATAATTGTCTTTGTTTTCAGGGCAAACAGCCTGGAAAATGGGCGAAAGTTCTTCTTTTTGTTCCCACGACAAACCATTTTTCTCAGCATCTTCTTTTTGAACAAGGTTTTCAACCACGTCCGAATCAACTCTTACAAACCTCTTTTCAGGATATTTTTGTTCAAATTTTTGAATGATATGTGGTGTCAGAACATCGTCGAGCAGCAACACATCATAACCTTTATTCCTGGTAGCTTCAACAAAAGTGTACTGTTCAACCGTATTTGTTGCATAAATATGAACAAGGTTTTTGTTTTTATCAGTCTGACTTTCTTTTATCAGTTTCTCATACTCTTCAATTGTAAAATACTTACCATCAATATTTTTAAACATGAAAAAGTTGATTGCCCGGTCATAGAATTTCTCCTCGGTGAGCATTCCGTATTCAATAAAAATCTTCAGGTCGTCCCATTTCTTCTCGAAATCTTCGCGACTATCTTTAAAGATTTGCGCCAAACGGTCGGCCACTTTTTTATTAATGTGGCTGCTGATTTTTTTCACATTCGAATCGCTTTGCAGATACGAGCGCGAAACATTCAGCGGAATATCAGGCGAATCGAGCACACCGTGTAAAAGTGTCAAAAACTCGGGAACAATTCCTTCAACTGAATCGGTAACAAAAACCTGGTTGCTATATAACTGAATCTTGTTTTTCTGAACTTCAAAATTGTTTTTGATTTTCGGGAAATACAGAATCCCGGTCAGATTGAAGGGATAATCAACATTTAAGTGAATATTGAAAAGTGGCTCATCGGCCATTGGATACAATTTACGGTAGAAGTTTTTGTAATCCTCGTCTTTCAAATCAGCAGGTGTTTTTGTCCAGGCCGGCGCAACTTCGTTTATCTGGTCATCTTCTTCGGTGTCAACCTGTTTGCCGTCTTTCCACTCTTTTTTCTTTCCGAAAACTACCGGAACAGGCAGGAATGAGCAATATTTATCGAGTATTCCCCTTATTTTCGATTCATCCAGAAATCCTTTTTCCTCTTCGCTGATATACATTACGATATCGGTTCCAACTTCCTCCTTTTCAGCTTCATCAAGCGTAAATTCAGGGCTGCCGGTGCAACTCCATTTTACAGCTTTTGCACCTTCCTTGTATGATTTAGTAATTATTTCAACTTTTTCAGAAACCATAAACGAACTGTAAAACCCAAGTCCAAAATGGCCAATTATAGCATGTGCATCGTTTTTGTATTTTTCAAGAAACTCGTTTGCTCCCGAAAATGCAATCTGGTTAATATACTTTTCAATTTCATCGGCAGTCATCCCAATTCCATTGTCAGAAATGGTAATGGTTTTTGCATCGGTATCCAATTTAACCTTAACTTTTGCGTTGGTAACGTCGCCTTTAAATTCACCTTTCGAAGCAAGTGTCCTTAGTTTTTGAGTTGCATCAACTGCATTCGAAACTATTTCCCTTAAAAAGATATCGTGGTCGGAGTAAAGAAACTTTTTGATAATTGGAAATAGATTTTCGCTTGTTACACCAATTTTTCCTGTTTGCATATTATTTGAATTTAAATTATTAATGTTTGGCGGGCTAATTTCAAACAACATGCCAGTTGGGAAATTGTGACTTATTGTCATTTTACTTTTTTATGAATAAAGCAAACTGGCGTAAAAAATGACATTTCTCCTGAAATATATTCACTCAAAGTAGCTTTCTTTGCATGGTTTTCTTAATTTAGAATGAATGAGTAATCTGGAAAAATATTTCGAAAAATTCAGAAATAATATCATTGGAATTGACCAAACGTTTCAATCGCCTTACGGTGAACAGAAAATTGTTTATGCCGACTGGATTGCCAGTGGAAGGTTATATGCGCCAATTGAAAACAAAATCACAAACATTATCGGGCCATTTGTTGGAAACACACACACAGAAACGAGCGAAACAGGAATCCGCATGACGCAGGCCTATCACAAATCGCATCAACTTATAAAAAAACATGTGAATGCCGGGCCAAATGATATTATAATCACTTCCGGGTCGGGGATGACTGATGTTATTAATAAATTCCAGCGAATTCTCGGTTTGAAATATTGCGGTAAAATATCGGGTAAAAGTTGTATTGCCGAGCGGGAAAGACCCGTTGTTTTTATAACCCACATGGAACACCATTCAAACCAAACGTCGTGGTACGAAACAAGCGCCGATGTTGTTGTGATTGACCCTGGAGAAGGATTACTTGTTGAACCTGAAAATCTGAGAAAAACGCTGGAAGAATATAAGGACCGCCCGTTTAAAATTGGTTCGTTTACAGCATGTTCGAATGTGACCGGAGTTCGAACTCCGTACCACGAACTTGCACGGATTATGCATGAGTTTGGCGGTGTTTGTTTTATCGATTTTGCTGCTTCAGCGCCTTACGAAGAAATGAATATGCACCCCGAAGATCCAATGGAAAAACTGGATGCTGTGCTGTTTTCACCACATAAATTTTTGGGTGGTCCGGGTTCATCGGGAGTATTGATTTTTGATGCTTCGATGTATAAAAATGAAGTGCCCGACAATCCCGGTGGCGGAACCGTTGACTGGACTAACCGCTGGGGAAAATATAAATATGTTGACGATATTGAAACCCGCGAAGATGGCGGAACACCCGGTTTTCTTCAATCAATAAAAACCGCGCTTTGTTTTGATTTGAAAGACAAAATGGGTATTGAAAACATAAAAAAACGCGAAGAGGAATTACTAAAACTTGCTTTTGAAGGATTGGATAAAATTACAGGGCTAAATATTCTGGCTGACAATGTTCGCGAACGATTAGGCGTAATTTCATTTTATGTTGAAAACATTCATTACAATCTTTTGGTACAGATTTTAAACGACAAATACGGAATACAAACACGCGGAGGATGTGCCTGTGCCGGAACATACGGCCATTTTTTACTCGAAGTCTCATACGAGAAATCGAAGGAAATAACTGACAAAATCAACCACGGCGATTTATCAGACAAACCTGGTTGGGTGCGCTGGTCGCTGCACCCGACAATGACAAACGAAGAAGTGGAATTGATGATTGCGGCACTAAACGAAATTGTTGCAAATATTGAAATTTATAAAAATGATTATGTGCATGTTAAACGTTCAAATGTTTTCAGACATAAAAACCAAAACACAGATGAAGGTTTTATGAAAGATTGGTTTTCCAGTTGATGAAAAATCCC
>DAOPKR010000090.1:0-4194 GCA_035391305.1 Draconibacterium sp. | reverse complement strand
GTAAAATCAAAACCTGAATTTTTAATATCTGTATCAGTACTTACATAATAAGCCTTACCCATAAAAGGCAAATACGACTTTACAATTTCATTTTTTACCTGAACATCACAAGTGTAACTTAAATCCACATTACCTCCACCTCTAACCATCATATCGGTAGCATTAAACATAAAAGCAGTATCTGTAAGTAATTTACCGATCTTTTCCATAATAATTTTTTCTTCAAGAGACTTTTGCTCTTTTCCATCCCTTTTTGTAACCGGTGAATTTTGTTGCCCGAATACATTGTAAAGCATCGAAAAAAGCAAGAACATTATTACTATAATCTTTTTCATATCTGTTAAATTTTGTTGAAATATAAAGATAAAACAAATTTAAGTTTGCACATAAGTTTTTATTCATATAATTTTCGATTCATAAATTCACTCATCCTCTTCTCATTATTTACGTTTAGAATGAGAAAAATTAGCAGCAGACTAATCAAAGTGAGTGAAAAAATAAGAAAACATTTATTTTCACTCAGCTATTTCAAATATTTATTTTAACCTGATTAAATACGACAATCATTTAGTTTAGTTTTCAATTAAATAATATCAAATTTGAACCATAATTTTCTATGTATGTGTTAATTTTATCCCCTTACCAAACAGGAATATTATTATGAAAAAGTTTAAAACTGGACTGGTTTTAAGTGGTGGCGGAACACGGGGTTTTGCACATTTGGGTGTTATTGCAGCGTTGTTTGAAATGGGAATAAAACCCGATGTAATTTCGGGAACAAGTGCCGGTGCTATTGCCGGAGCTTTTATTGCTGCCGGCAAAAATCCGATGGAAATAAGGGATATTTTAAAAAGCGGTTCATTTTTTAAATACTCAAAACTTCAGTTTCCAAAAGACGGATTAATGAAATTAAACGGATTGAAAGAGTTGCTTCACAATGAAATATCAGCTAAAAATCTGGAAGATTTACAAATACCTCTTTTTGTAACTATTTCCAATCTAAACACAGGCACAGTTGAATACTGCAATACTGGTATTCTGGACGAAACTGTACTTGCTTCTTCTTCAATTCCAATACTTTTTGCTCCTGTTCCAATCAACGAAAATTTATATGTTGACGGTGGATTACTTGACAATATTCCCATTGAGCCAATAAAAAATGACTGTGAACAAATAATAGTTTCAAACATCAGCCCAATAAAACCGAAAGACACAATCAAAAATCTGATTGAAATAGCAACCCGTTCTTTTTACATGAGTGTAAATTCGAATATGAAGCAGGTACGAAAATATGCATCGGTTTATATTGAGCCTGAAGGAATTGAAGAATATGAAATTTTGAGCCGTACACATGCCGATGAGCTATTTGAAGTGGGATACAGATCGACAATTAACATTCTGAACGGTTAAATAAAAAGCTCATTGAATATACATCCAACAAGCTTTTTAAAACCAATAATTTCTTTAACAGATGGTTTAATTTTTTCCCATTTTAAATGTTAAACCTCCACCTACATAAAACTGATAAAATGAAGAATAAGTGCTGACACCGGCATCGACGCCACCGCCGCCAAAATAAAGACCGCCGCCGGCAGCCTGCACTGCTGAAATTACACCAGTTTGCATTTTAATGCCAACTTTTTCATTAGCCCATATATTTAATCCAAGTTTGGCTCCCCACGCAAACTTTGTCCCGTTATTTGAATTCCCATTATCGGGATTATCAACATTAAAAACTGCCACACCGGCCTGTACTCCAAAATAAGGTTCAATTTTGGGGTTCATTGTAAAATAACGGTTACTCCCCAACAAAATGTAATTTGAAGCCACATCAAAAGTTGTATTCTTAACTCTGTTATCATAGTATTCAATCGGCGCTTCAGTATCTAATCTTAAATATGACAATTCAATACTTTGGCTGGGATGCATCATATATTCCAGTCCTCCACCCCATTGAAATCCACCCAAAATTTTCCCGTTAAAATATTCGGTTCTTGAATAGTACGAATCCACTCTGTCATCAAAAGCATAGAAAGCGTAACCATTCAATCGCAAATATGGCGTAAATGCCTTTTTCTGCACAACAACCACCCTGTTAGTTTGCTGAGGAGCAGTTTGAACTACAACCTGTGAAAAAGCATAGCTGTTTGCTACCATTAACAAAATAACCAATAATTTTTTCATAGTTCTTTTAATATTAAATTGTTATTTACCGTAAATCCTGTTCCAGTCATTTTTCATATCCACCACAATCCACCCTTTTTCGATGGCTTCATCAAGTCCTTTATCTAGCTTTCCAATATGCGAATCGCGATCGTAAGCCCATTCCCTGACTGAATCGGTATGATGCACGTAAAGCAAAAATCGCTTGCCTTCTCCGGCCGCAGTATATTGTAACATTTGCAAATCGCCGTCAGAATTACCAAATGCAGCAATCGGGCGTTTGCCGATATATTGGTGTATCCCCACTGGTTTCCCCTCTTTATCATCAATGAAATTGATTTCAGGCAATTTTATTAAAACAGGATTTCCATCTTTCATTTCAAACTTAACTTTCCCTGAACTTCCCACCACCTGTTCTGCCGGAATACCATAAACTTCTTCGATCCACGGGCGCATAAAATCAACTCCACCGCCTGATACAATATATGTTTTAAAACCGTTTGCCCTCAAAAAATCAAGCAGTTCGATCATCGGTTGAAATACCATTTCTTTATATAATAGTTGTGTTTTTGGGTGAATTGCCATGTCAATCCAATTTTTCACTACCCCGGCAAATTCTTCAGTAGAAATACCGGAATGTGTTGTAGTTACAAGCTCCAGTAAACCTTTTTCTCCAAACGAAAGTACTTTACCAATATCATTGTTTAAAACTGCCTGAAACAACTGATTTTTTTTCCATTCGGGGTGGGAAGGAGCCAATTCCTTAATTCTGTCGAGTGCAAACTGCAACTGAAAATAATAAGGTTGTTCTGACCATAATGTACCATCATTATCGAAAGTTGCAATTCTGTCGCCTGGTTTTACAAAATCGGGGCTGTTTTCGGTAGTTACGGCCTTTACAAAATCAATTACAGATTGTTTTGCCACACCGTCATTCCATGATGGAAGCGGATCGCTTTGTACAACAGCCGTGGTTTCAGGCTGTTGTTGCTGTTTTGTTTGACAACCCAATGAAAAGAGAAGGATAAAAATAAATCCTGTTAATATTTGATTTTTCATATTGATTATTTTTGAAATAAGTTTTTCAATTAATAAAAAAAGCTACCATTCCCAACCGAAACCTGAATGCAGAACATAATCGGTTTTTGCAGATCCTGCGGCAGGTTGGTTATCGAAGTTTAAAGTATATCCTAATTTTATGTAGAAATCCAATGGCAAATCATATTTGGCATCAAACTTAAAATCAGAGCGCCACCTGCCCGATTCTGTTAAACCCGGATATGCGACCAATTGCGTTAATAAACTCAAATCACCCACATTAAAGAAATTGAGTTCAGTACCAAAAAATCCTTCCCAGCTTTGTCGATCAGGGGTTGATGGCAAAGAATAATTCTCGCTGTTGTAGTTGGCACCAAGAGAGAAACCCTAGTATGTTTTGTTGGTGTGAATAATATATTTTCCAATCCCCAATTTGGCAGTACTTCGCAAATCAATTTGCTGTTCTGTATTCGACAAAAAATTTAAAGAAACAGTTGGATACCAGTCGTGTGGCAAAAAATATTTAAAAGTTATCCCGCCATCATCCCGAATAATATCCTCTACGCCTTTTTGTTTTGAAGTCAGCGAACTAAAATTCCCATCCAACTGCCATCTTTTGGCGATAAAACCAATATTGCTTCTCATTGAAAATTGCCTGAAGTTATTTGCTTTTGTTAAATCATAACCCAAATCAATTGACGCATACAACTGGCTCCAGAAACCCTGATCGAGATCGTTTAGCATAACGATAAAGTCCCGCTCGGTTTCAATAATTTTCCCGTTATCGGTTACTATCGAAATTTTTCCATTATCCAACGATTTCAATGTTCCATTAAGCCGGGTTCCATCAGTTAAAGTGACAAGAAAGTATGTTTTGGTATAAATTTCTTTAATCCCGTTCCATTCAATAGCAAAGTCTTCATCACTATAATCGGTTTCAATTTTTAACACATTGCGGTCAAGATTTTTTACTTCGCCTACAATAAAGTTTCC
>DAOPKR010000089.1:0-18290 GCA_035391305.1 Draconibacterium sp. | reverse complement strand
AACTGTCAGCGGGAAGCCTTTGAGGCGCTTCAATCGTTCCAAACTGTCAGCGGGAAGCCTTTGAGGCGCTTCAATCGTTCCAAACTGTCAGCGGGAGCCTTTTGAGGCGCTTCAATGATATCAAACTGTGAGCAACCTTCTACCCGTCGTTTGTAAAGAGGGGTAAGCTGTTTCGCATTTACAATGGAATTTATTTCTTCAATGACAATTTAATAAACAGATTTGCTACTTTTAAAACAAAAAATGTCAGCCGACAACTACTTCATAAAGAATCCTTCTACCCCTCGATACAAACGAAGGGCAGGGAGGGACCTCTTTTTTATGATATAATAAAAATACTACCAGAATTATTTATAAAGTAACAAACGATGGTAATTTTTAGATTTATAATACTTTTTTGCGCTGTATTGCTTTTCATTATGTGCTCGTCCCTTAAAAAGGGAAAACAGGATGGTTCTGCAAATTTAGATTTGCAGTATGTTATTCCAGATTCTTTATTTTCATATTTCCCTAATGAAAAAGATGATATTCGATTGAAATTTTATTCACAAAATGCAGAATTACTTGATGCACCTTTATATTTAGAGAATTTTTCTGTTGCGTTTATTGCAAGGGGTTTTTCCTTTGATAAAGGGACATTTAAGGAACTAAAACAAGAATATGAAAAAAACTCTCAATGGCAAATTAATGTAATAGATTCCAATTATCTTTCTATAGGTTCAGAAGAGTTTTTGTTAGGTAAATATGATAGTGCTTTTATTGAAAGAATTTATGCTGACTATTCAGGGCAATTTTTATTACCTTGTTTTGGGGAACTTCTTAAGAATTCTCCAAATTTAGTTGATATGAGTACAAATTGCCAATTACCAAATGATTATATATTGTATGTTATAAAATCAGGGGCAACAAATGTTTTGGGAAAAGAATACTCTTTTGATTGGTCATTGTTGCCGGATAGATTAAAACATGGATATACAAGTGGCGTAGCAATTAATGACATAAATCCTCTAATTATTTATTGGGTAATAGCATGGTAGGTTGTAAAATGAAAAGATTAAATTACTCAATTAACTCCTTGCGCGGATTTAACGAAGTGTAATCCGTGTGTTGCCGCAAAACGGAAAACTATTTTTATACCTTTAACGGCGAAAAACTCCGCAAAACGGTTGAAGATAACGGAACCATAACAAAGGTTGATTATTGTGTACCATTTGTTTACGAAACCGTGGGCGGAATACGTTCTTTAAAATATATTGCAACACCATTTGGCAGGGCAGTAAAAAACGGTAGCACGAAACACTGAATTGTTCAAAAAAGAATGTAGTATGAACACTTTGAACCTTGAACCCTGAGCTTACTTTTCTTCTTTCTCTGGTTCTTCTTGTGCAGGCTCCTCTTCTTTTACAATTTTCCGCTCAAAAATATCGTATTTCGAAAGTGGGCGAAGCTGTATTTTCCAATCAAAGTCCTTTAGTTTTTTGTCTTCTTCAGTTAAATCAAAAAGGGGTTTTAATTCTCCTTCAGGGGCTTTGAAAAATATGATTTTATAGATTTTTCCTTCGTTGAACCTGATTGATATTTTGCTGCTTTCGGCACGGTTCAGCCCAATTATTTCTTCTTTTTCACGGGCATAATAAAGTGTCTGGCCATTTCCATCCACATCAATGTAGTTTAGTTTGTTATTCACAATATATCCAACCATTTCCTTGCCTTTTATCTGGTCGTACATATTTGAATCCTGTTTCGAAATAATAAAGCTGTTTTTTGTGAGGTGCAACTCATCGGGCGCATTTTGAAATTGTCTCATTTCAATTAAATCGGCAGTGAGTTGGTGTATGTCAGACCAAATTACGGGCGAATTGTAAAGCTGAATTAACGAATCGCGAGTGAAATACACCATCGAATCGCAAACGCCCTGGAGATCGGTACGGAAAAACCTTACTTTATGGTAGCCTAAAACTATTTTCTCATCGGGCACGGTATCGGGCATTGAACGCAAAGTGTCGGCATGTAAAAAAAGCGTGTCCTTTTCATCATAGTTCATATAAACTGCTGAGTCGGTAACCAGGGCTGTTTCAAGAAAATCGTTGTATTCAGCAACATTTCCTGTAATTATCGAACTGTTTTCCAAATCAGTTATTCTAACTGAACCGAGCGCTTTCCCTGATTTGTTTTCTTTGTTGTACCGAATATAATTGGCCGCAATATTTTGAGTTTCGTTTGAAATTAAAGGTTTCTTGAGCAGTTCAGCTTCGCCTGTATTCGAATCGTACCAGCCATTTTCGGCATAAAGTGTGTTTGCCGAATCGCGGATTGTTGTTGGTCCGGTGATAAATATTCGTTTTGTTTCGGTATTGTAACTAACAGTATCGCTGTTTAAGGTAAACTTTTCGTTTACGGCAACCACGTCCCTGAAAAGATAAAGCAAGTCGTCGTTAACATGATATTTTCCAATAACGCTTGTAATGGTTGTTGTGCTGTCGATTATTTTTCCATTGTCATCGTAATAACTAATGTTTGCAGCCAGATCATAATCAAGTGTATCGGTATAAATTGTAGTTGATTTATTGACGAGTTTAACATTTCCCCAGGCACGTGCAAAACTTTTATCGCCATCATAATAAACACGGTTTGCGTACAGGTGTAAAGTGTCGTCCTGTTTAATGTGTACGCGGCCAAATGCGTCAACGCGGTTTGTTCCGTTGTAGTTGTAGGCGCTGTCGCACCACATCAGTATATTTTTATGACCAATAATAACAGAATCGATCAGTCTTTGAGCGTTGGCAACAATTGCTTCATTGGCTTCAAGAGACCCGGCCCGAATAATATCAATAGGTTTTCTTTCCTGCGAAAAAGACAGGGAAGAAACAAACAGTAAAAAAACGAGTAACTTCCATTTCACATTCCGGAAGTTCGGAATAATATGGAATATGGTTGAAGCCATTAAAGCAGTTTTTCGATGATATTGTCCACCGAAATTCCTTCGGCTTCGGCTTTGTAGTTTTTAATGATGCGGTGTCTGAGAATTGCGTGTGCAATTGCTTTTACGTCTTCAATATCAGGTGAATATTTGCCGTGTAAAGCGGCGTGGGTTTTTGCTCCAAGCACAAGAAACTGAGATGCCCGCGGGCCAGCTCCCCATTTCAGGTACTGGTTTGAAATTTCGGCTGCGTGTGCCGTGTTTGGCCTTGTTTTGGCAGCCAGTTTCACTGCATATTCAAGCACACTGTCGTTGATGGGGATTTTGCGGATCAGGTTTTGGTAATAGATTATTTCTTTACCCGAAATAACAGGTTTTAAATCGAACCCTAAAGTTGAAGTTGTATTTTTTACAATCGTCAGCTCATCTTCAAATTTTGGATAATCCAACCAAACCGAAAACATAAACCTGTCGAGTTGAGCTTCGGGCAGCGGGTAGGTCCCTTCCTGCTCGATAGGATTTTGCGTTGCCAGAACAAAGAACGGATCTTCAAGTTTAAATCGTTGTCCGGCTGTAGTAATGGCCCTTTCCTGCATTGCCTCCAAAAGAGCGGACTGGGTTTTTGGCGGTGTACGGTTTATCTCGTCGGCAAGAATAATGTTTGCAAACAGAGGGCCTTCAATAAACTTGAAATGGCGTTCGTTGTCCAGTATTTCTGTACCAATAATGTCAGAAGGCATTAAATCGGGTGTAAACTGGATGCGGTTATATTTTAACCCGAGTATTTTTGCGATTGTAGTAACCAGAAGCGTTTTTGCCAGGCCCGGAACTCCAATCAACAAAACATGTCCCTGGCTGAATAGTGAAATCAGTACCTGTGCAACAATTTCATCCTGACCATAAATCACGCGGGTTATTTCATTTTTTAGTTCATCAAATTTTTTCCTGAGAGCGTCAAGCGCTTCCACATCGTTTTTAAAATTCATCGGGTAAATATTGAGTTGTTACTGAGTGTTTTATTTAATCCAGCTTTCGAAATTAAAGTTGCAATTTGCATAGGTCGGATCAATCCGGATATAAGTTTCCGATTGTTGTTTGCTTATCCATTCATTAAATACTGTTTCCTTCTTTTTAGCCAGATACATTTCGGCAAGTTGCTGGTAGTCGTTTTGCAGATTTGCCTTGTGCGAATCGGTTTTTTTAATCACTTTAATGATTTTAAATACCGGAAGCTGAGTTTCTTTATCAATCGATTCAAATGGTTTGGAAACTTCGTTAATATTCATTTTTGTGATGATTTTACTAACGTCAGGATCCAAATCTTCAACTGCAAATTTCGACGACATTGTATTTGGGTTGATTACAATACCTGCATTGTTTCTTGAGTTTTTATCAGAAGAAAATATTGTAGCCGCTTCTTCAAACGAAATCTCGTTTTTTCTTATCATGTTTGCCAGGCTGTCTAACCTTGATTGTGCTTTTTCCTTTGCTTCAATTGAAACTTTGGGTTTTATAAGAATATGTCTTGTATTCACTTTGTCGCCCTTTTTATCAACAAGTTGAATAATATGATAACCAAAAGCGCTTCGAACGACGTTTGAAACTTTATCGTCTTTCAGGTTGAATGCGGCCGCAGCATAAGTAGGGTCAAGTTCGGCACGGCCCAAATACCCGATTACACCGCCATCTTTAGCCGATCCGTCTTCAGAATAAAGCACTGCCATTGTTGCGAAACTCGAACCGTCTTCAATGCGTTTTTTTATATCGCGCAGTTTCGATTTAATACGGTTATCTTCTTCCAGATCAATAACCGGCTGAAATGTGATTTGAGCATATTCATACTGTGTAGGCAGAGTTGGGATTTCGTCGTTTTTTAAATTCCTGAAATTATACCTCACTTCTGATGGAGTAACTGTTACGTCTTTTACAATCTTTTCACGCATTTGCTGACTCAGAAGCTGGTTTCTGATCCCCTCCTTCATCTCAGATTTTATTTCGACAAAAGGTTTTTTGAAATAATCTTCCACGGCTTTTTCGCTACCCATGTACGATACATACATTGCAAGTTGCTGGTCCATCCGCTGATTTACCTGGCTTGGCGTAACTTCGATTAAAGTATCCAATTCAGCTTCGGCAACCAATAATTTGTCAACAAGGAAATTTTCAAGAATCTCGCATTTCATATCGCCTTCTGAAGTAATTCCCTGCGCCTGTTGTTCCATATTCATTCGCTCAATCTCGCTTTTCAGGATGATATTGCCACCAACAATAGCCACAATCTGGTCAACCACTTTGTCTTGTGCAGTTGCCGAAGTTGTGAGCAGGGCAGCTATCAGAAACAGACCTGTCAGTTTTATAATTTTGTATGTTTTCATTTCAATTTATTTTTTGTTTTACTGTTTCAAATGCTGATTTTTAGTGTTTTCGGATTTTCTCCAAAAATCTTTTTTACTTTTTATCCTCTGTAAATATTTTAAATTTATTTTGTCTTACTCCCTCTTTATAAACATTTTCTTCAACCTGTTTCAGAAATTCGATTTTGCGTTTATTAAGAATGAGGTTTTTTATATTGTTTTCGACATATTCAACCGGAGCAAGTTCGTTTTTTAATTTGTAATCCTGAATGGTGACAAGATAATAATAAATTGAATCTTTAAGCTCAATCTGGTTATTGCGGTCGAGGTATTGCTTTTCGTCAGAAATGTTACCCGGAATATTGTTTTTTACAACTTCAAAATCAACCCAGTTGTCGTTAAAAAAATCAAAACTTTTTGCATACTGAATGCCGTATTCACGCAAAGCATTTTTCCCTTCGTCAGAGTCATCGTCAACCAATTCTTTAATTAATTTGGTGTTGGCAACCTGCAACGGAATCTTTACAAATACAGCTTTTACAATATTTGTGTTCAGTTTAAAATTGTCAGGGTTTTCATAGTAATACTGTTCAATTTGTGTTCTTGTAACTACAGTATCCATTTGCTGGTTCATCAACTCGTTTTTGTATTTGTAAATTATCAGCGAGTTGCGGTATTCCTCAATTTCTTTTGTTAAATTTTTTTGTTCAAGGGTAAGATTTTCATTTGCCTTTTGAATGAGCAGTTCCTGTTTTACCCATTTTTTTATATAATCATTTGCCATTAAAGTGCTGTCCTCCAACTCTATATTTTTAGGGATTATCTGGGCGATTTCGCTTTGTAAAAGTTTTTTTTCGCCAACCTGCGCGAGGATTTTATCGCCGGCTTCATCGGTTTTTGTGCATTGCAGCATTGTAACCGAAATGAATAAAACAAAAATATATTTCAGCTGTACTTTAAACACCATTAATTGATTTCAGTAATTTTTTATCGACAGTGATTTTGTATTTGGCACGAAGTTCTTTAATCCACTTGTCTTCTAAGTATTTCTGATAATCGGAAACATAAAGTCCGCGGGCTTCTTCAAGCGTTTTTGCTTCGGGCGGAATTTTGTCTCCACGAATAAAACTCAGTTCACTGTTAAAATTGGCTGGTTTTGGGCCGTTCCAAACATAATAATCAACAACCGGGTTTGCGCCTTTTTCCCAGGCTCCTTCACTTATCGAAATCAGGTTTTCTTTTGCATTGAGCATGTCGGTAATTTCTGCAACCGTCATTTCGGCCGCAAAAAACTTGTCGGCTTCTTCTCTTGCCGAATCATTTTTACAGGTTACAACCAATCCTTTGAAACGTTCTTCCCACAAATATTTGTTTTTGTTTTTTGAATAGTATTCTTCAAGCCCGGTTGTGTCCTGCGATGCAAAATTCCAGATTTTCTCTTCCGAAATATTGAAAAGTAAAATCCCATCGTGATATTCCTGAACCAAATACCTGAACTCAGGATATTTCATTTCCAGTTTTGAATTTTCAAGCGCTGTAATTTCGTGTTCTATCCATGTATCAAACTGGGTTAAAAATGAAACCGGTTCAGAATGATTTTCTTTCAGATATTTCTGAAATTGATCAACAGTATAACTTTTATTATCGATTTTAAATAATTCGGAATTGGCGAAATCAAGCGTATCATTACTGTTTTTATTATACAGTTTGTTTTTTGCTTCCTGATTCTCGCTGTAATTATATTGTGTTTTTAACTTATCGATAAAAATCTTTTTACTTGTTATGCTTCTTTCCGGGTCTTGTTTTATGCGGGTTTCGAGACTTGCTTTTGATGCTTCAAATGAAGCAACCGGCCGTGTATTGAGTTTTTTTATGATATGAAAACCGTATGGAGTTTCAATGGGTTTTGAAATATCGCCAACATTTTTTAAGGCAAAAGCTGCGTTGGCAAACTCGGGTATCATTCTTCCTGAAGAAAACCATGCCATTTCGCCGCCCTGAACGGCTGAACGTTTGTCGTCGGAAGTTTTTTGGGCTAATTCTGCAAAATCAGCACCGTTTTTCAGTTCATTGTAAATCGAATCAATTTGAATTTTTAACACAATTTTTATTTCGGGAGTAATATCTTTTGGAAACATTTTCATAATGTGAGCAACCAAAATCTCGCCCTGATTTTCACGAATATCATGAACTTTTAAAAGATGATAACCAAATGAAGTGCGGATTGGTTGCGAAACTTCACCAACCGGAGTTGTAAAAGCAGCATTTTCGAACGGCACAACCATTTGAAAAGCAGAGAAATATCCCAGACTGCCTTTATTAACTTTTGCCGAAGGATCTTCTGAATATTCAACCGCAGCTTCGTTAAAATCTTTTCCGTCAATAATTTCCTTACGAATTTTTTCAATTCGGTTTAAAACTGCAGCATCCTGTTCAGGTGATGCATTTTGCGGTACTGTAAGTAAAAGGTGGCTGGCATTTACTTCTTTTGTTGTTCTTTCGTATAAATCGCGAACCATTTGCTCATCGTATTTAACATCAGTCAGATACGGTGCAGCCAATTCTTCGCGATAACCGGCCAGTTCATGAATGAATACTGAGCTTGTATCCATCTTTAAATCTTCAGCTTCAATTACCTTCAGTTTGAAATTGATAAATAAATCCAAATATTCTTCGGGAGTTTTTTTCTCGGCTTCGTTGTAAAGGTTATTGTTGTTTTTTTGATAAATACGTTCAAATTCACCTTTGCTTACTTTGGTTTTTCCAATAGTAATAAGTGTTTCGTCGGATTGAGAAAATGCTGTAAAGGCAAAAACGCTTAAAATGAAAATTGAAAAAATGATACGATTCATAACTAATAGTCTTTGTTTTGAAACAATATTTTAACCTGAACAATGAGTTTATATCATTTCATTATTCACAAGTTCCAGTTTCTAAGGTGCAGTTAAACAATTGACTGTACAAATTATTGACGCGAGCTGTAATTAGGTGCTTCGCGGGTTATTGTAACATCATGCGGGTGACTTTCGTTTACCCCGGCATTCGAAATTCTTGTGAATTTTGCCTGTTGCAGCGCTTCAATATTTTTAGCCCCGCAATATCCCATTCCGGCACGCAATCCTCCGGTTAACTGAAAAAGAACTTCGTCAAGGTTTCCTTTGAATGGCACACGCGCTGCAATTCCTTCAGGAACGAGTTTTTTTATGTCTTCTTCCATATCCTGGAAATAACGGTCTTTTGAACCTTGCTGCATTGCCTCTATTGAACCCATTCCCCTGTATGATTTAAATTTTCTTCCCTGGAAAAGAATGGTTTCGCCGGGAGATTCTTCAACGCCGGCAAACATTCCGCCCGCCATAATAGAACTGGCTCCGGCGGCAAGTCCTTTTACAATGTCTCCGGAATAACGGATTCCACCATCGGCAATTACCGGAACCCCCGATCCTTTAATTGCTTTTGCCACACTGTAAACCGCCGAAAGTTGTGGAATTCCAACCCCAGCAATAACGCGGGTTGTACAAATCGATCCCGGACCAATTCCAACTTTTACTGCATCGGCACCGGCTTTTACAAGTGCAATTGCTGCTTCGGCAGTTCCAATATTTCCGGCAACAACATCTTTTTCAGGATATTTTGCTTTTATTTTTTTCAACATTTCAATCACGCCAAAAGAGTGAGCGTGTGCAGTATCAATTACAAGTGCATCAACCTGTGCTTTCACCAAAGCATCAACCCGATCCATTGTATCACCTGCAATTCCAATACCTGCGGCAACCCGTAACCTGCCTTTTTCATCTTTGCTTGCCAGCGGTTTGTCTTTGGCCTTTGTAATATCTTTGTATGTTACCAACCCAATCAATTTGTTGTTTTTGTCAACAACAGGCAGTTTTTCAATTTTATATTTTTGAAGGATGTCAGCGGCTTTTTCCAGATCAGTTGATTCTGTTGTCGAAATCAGGTTATCTTTTGTCATCACATCCACAATCGGGCGGTTCATGTCTTTTTCGAAACGCAGATCGCGGTTGGTAACTATTCCAACTAAATAGCCCTGATTGTCAACTACCGGAATTCCGCCAATTTTGAACTGTGCCATTAAATTCAGGGCGTCAATAACTCTCTTTTCGCGGGTAATTGTTATCGGGTCATAAATCATTCCGTTTTCAGCCCGTTTTACTGTAGTTACCTGATGGGCCTGTGCTTCAATTCCCATGTTTTTATGGATTACGCCAATACCACCTTCACGCGCAATGGCAATTGCCATTTTATATTCGGTAACTGTGTCCATTGCAGCACTCACAATGGGCGTATTTATTATTATTGAACGGGTAAATTTCGAACTCAAATCAACTTCGCGAGGCAAGACTTCTGAATATGAGGGAATTAAAAGAACATCATCGTATGTTAAACCTTCAAATTCAACTTTATCAATTAAAAACGACATATTATTCTGTTTTAAGTTTTTAAAATAATGCGCAAAACTACAAATTTTAGTGGATTATAACCGAATATTTTTAAGCGCACCAACGATTTGAGCCATAAAAATTGTTAAACCCTGAAATGATTTCTTAATTTGTATTAATGGAAAATTACAGGCAGATATTAACCCGTTACTGGGGTTATCCGGAGTTTCGGCCGATGCAGCTGGAGATCATCGAATCGGTGGCGGGCGGGAAAGATACACTTGGCCTGATGCCAACCGGTGGTGGAAAATCTGTTATTTTCCAGGTTTATTCCCTCTCGCAAAAAGGTATTTGTATTGTAATAACCCCTCTCATTGCCTTAATGAAAGATCAGGTGGAAAACCTGAACAAACGTGGAATAAAAGCGCTGGCAATTCACAGCGGTATGTCGCCGGTGGAAATAAAAATTACACTCGACAATGCAGTTTGGGGCGAATACAAATTCCTTTATGTATCACCGGAAAGGCTGAATTCCGAGCATTTCAGGGAACGGTTGGCTGCAATGGAAGTAAACCTTGTAACCGTTGACGAGGCTCATTGTATTTCGCAGTGGGGGTATGATTTCAGACCCAGCTATTTGAATATTATTCAAATCAGAAAAATTCTTCCCAAAGTAAAATTCCTTGCTTTAACAGCTACTGCAACAGTTAAAGTTGCCGATGATATTCAGGATAAACTTGAGTTTAGTGAGAAAAATGTTTTGCAGGTTTCATTTCAACGTGAAAATCTGAATTATTTGGTCCGGACAAAGGAGAATAAAATGGGCTACCTGCTTGAGACGCTTCAAAAAGTAAAAGGTTCGGGTATTGTTTATGTCCGCAGCAGGCGTGCAACACGTGAGATTGCTGATGATCTGAGAAAAAATAAAGTAAGCGCCGATTTTTATCACGCTGGATTGAGCAATGTTGTGCGAAGTTCGAAACAGGATTTATGGATTAGTGGCAAAACGCGTGTAATTGTGGCTACCAACGCTTTTGGAATGGGAATTGACAAACCTGATGTGCGCTTTGTTATACATTTTGCGCCGCCCGATTCATTGGAAGCTTATTACCAGGAAGCTGGCAGGGCAGGCCGCGACGGGAAAAAATCAGCTGCTGTTTTGTTGTTCAACAATGCCGAAAAAACAAAACTCAAAAAGCATGTTTCAGTTGCATTTCCAGAAATTGCTTCAATAAAACGAATTTATCAGGCACTTTGCAATTATCTGCAAATTGCTGAAGGATTTGGAAAGGACCAGATTTTTGAATTTAGCCTTCAAAATTTTGCACAGGCATTCAAATTTCAGCAAGCCATGGTTTTTAACAGCCTGAAAATTTTACAACGTGAAGGATATCTTGAATTTACGGAAGAAGTAGATAGTGCTTCGCGTGTTTATTTTACCGTTTCACGCGATGATTTGTATAAGTTTCAGGTTTCAAATGCCGAAATGGACGGTTTTATAAAATTACTGCTTCGCTCATATACCGGTCTTTTTACAGGATTTGTAATAATTGATGAAGATATGCTGGCCAAACGTT
This sequence comes from Draconibacterium sp., assembly GCA_035391305.1. Lineage (GTDB taxonomy): Bacteria > Bacteroidota > Bacteroidia > Bacteroidales > Prolixibacteraceae > Draconibacterium. The sequence continues at coordinate 7,039 of DAOPKR010000089.1, read as the reverse complement.
CGGGCGCAACTTCCGATCAGGTTTACGAATATTTAAAGCACCTGCGTAAATCGAAAATAATAGATTATGTGCCTAAAAACCGGACCCCCTATATTTATTTCAGCAAGGAAAGGCTTAATATCGAACGGCTTAAAATATCAAAAGAGAGTTACGATCAGCGTAAAAATGAATTGAATAACAGGATTGAAGCAGTAATTCATTATGCAAGCAGTACAACAAAATGCCGAAGCCAGATACTTTTGGAGTATTTTGGTGAAATGGATTCAGCTCCCTGCGGAAACTGCGATGTGTGCAAATCTATGGAAATGATGGGGCTATCGACATTTGAGTTTGGTAAAATTACTGATCGGGTTAAAAAAATTATTGAAACTCCGTGCACCTACGAAAAATTGCTGCTAAGCCTTGAAGGCGACCAGCAAAAACTACGTCAGGTAATAAAATGGCTGCTCGACAATGAAAAAATTATTTACCGGGTTGATAATTTGCTGGAGTGGGCGGGGAAGTAAGTTTAGAGTTCAGAGTTTAGAGTTCAGGTTTTTCAAATCTCACATTTCAATTTCCGGCAAGTATTTGTCGTTTGTTGTTCCGGTGAAATTCATGTGTTGTGCGTGTATGGAAATACGGATATAAGAGGTAGTTTCTAAGTACATTGTTATTTCTGTAATAGCTCGTATGCAGAATCCGCGTATAACCCTTGGCAGTTTCGTAAAATTGTATGCGTTGTTTTCCCATCGAAACGTTTCCTTTTAAGTAACTGAATTCTATAGTTTTACTTTCTTCGTCAACTGAAGTAATTTCGAATGCAGTTGCGAGGTTTTTTAAACCGCTCATTAATCTGAGATTGACATAAACGACAACTCCTGTATCAATTTTAGAGAAATTCTCGTCGCAATAAAAAATCTTTTCGTCTTTTTTTGAAAACAGAAAACCAAAGGAAACCCTTTTGCCGCTCCAAAGTTTTTCAGGGTTTGTGGTTAAATAATGATGCCAGACTTCATCGAGACTTTTTTTTACCTGATACTCATTTTCCCGAATAAAATAACCTTTTAAATCAGCATCCGGTTGCAACGAAGGTTTTATCTCATCAAAAGTTTCAATACCATGCGCCTGCTGATTTATTACAAATTCCTGTACTTTCTCCTGTTCTATTCTCTTAAAATCAATGTCATGTAAGCAAATCTGGGCTTCGGTTTGAACCGTAAAAAACAGGAGTATGATGAAATAAATATATTGTTTAGCTTTCATTAAATGCTGCATAACTTAATTGTGTGACAAATAAAACCAAAATGCGATAAAAATTAAAAACCGAAATACACATATTTTATGTATTACGAAATAAAAATGATAAAGATGTGTATTAACAAATTTTTACGCCAATTGAAGCAAAAAATATAATTGCTTGTTATTTACAAATGTCATAATTTTACAGATAAACGAATATTTAATTATTTATTTAAAAATTTATGTAACATGAGAAAATTTACCTTCCTATTCGCATTTTTTGTGATTGCTTTAACAGCTAATTCAAAAATCAGTAAAGACCTTCAGAACAAAATGGCTCAGATACACGAAAAAAATCTGAAATTTTCTGAAATGGTTAAGTATGCCGAAAAGCATTTTAACAGTAAAAATGTGGTTCTTAAAAATGCAACTGCCGTTCAAAAACTCGATAGTATTGTTGAACAGGCTTTAAATGCTGAAACCCAGGTTTGGAACAATGACTCAAAAGACGAGTACTTTTATGATTCAGAAATAAAAAATACTGCCTGGAAATCAAGTGAATGGAATCCTGAGTCAGGAATGTGGTTTATTTCAAGCCAAACAGATGTGGGTTTTGATAATCAGGATATGGTTAATTCTTTGATTTTTTATAACCGCGCTACAGAAGCAGATCAGCTTGTACAGTACAGCAAAATGCTTATTTATTATAACCCCGATGGTTTGCAGGACTCAGTAATAATGTATTCTAAAACTGAAAGTGACACCTGGGATTTGGCATCAAAACAAATACACCATTACAATCCATCAAAACAATTGATAAAAACAGATTTTTGGGCTTTTGATGAAGAAGCAGGTGAAATGATTTCAGTAAATAGCGTAGTTTATACATATACCGCGTCCGGAAAAATAGAATCTGCTTCAACAATGTATAATTTTGATGGAGAAGAGATTTTATACACAAAAATCCAGTATAATTATGACGGATCAGGGAATTTAACTTCAGAGGTAACTACTATGCTTAACTTTTTCTTATTTGAAATGGAGAATTCATCAAGAATTACCTATCAGTATGTTTCAACTGGAAAAGTATCTGAAACCACTACTTCAAAATGGGAAGGAGGAGCCTGGGTAAATGTGAAAAAAACTGAAACTCAATATAATACAGCAGGCGATGTTTCTGTCGAGATTTATTCATTATGGAATGGCGCTGAATGGATTGAAGATGAGAAAGATGAATACATGTATGGTACAACAGATTTCGCGGATGTGATTTATCCGAATTTTTATATGTTGTTCGGAATGGTGGATGAAGTGGAATTAATGTTTAATAAAATAATTACAGGGATGAAATATTATGAAATGATTGATGGAAGTTGGGTGCACAACGGAAAATCAACATTCTATTATTCATCCGGAACTTCCACCAAAATTGACGAAACCAAAAATACCACTTTTTCTGTTTATCCCAACCCGGCTGCCGAATCGGTGAATTTTAAATGGAATGGAAGTTTTGAAAAACTTACTCTCGAAATGTATCAGATTACCGGGGCCAAAGTTTTGGAACAAACGGCATTTTCCGGGAAATCGGTTTCTTTGTCGAAATTGGAAAACGGTGTTTATTTTTATAAACTTATAAATGGAAAAGAAACAGTTCATTCAGGAAAGTTGATAAAAAACTGATCGAAATTTTAATGGTTGTTCAAAAACTGGATATTAAACAACCTGAAAAAACATAATGAATACATTGGTTTTTAGTAAACCAAAATTATGGGTTGAAATTTTTTCAGCCCATTTTTTTTATAATGAATCTTATTTTGTTGTCAAAAATCATTTGTACTGCGTTTTTTTCTATTTCTTTTGAAGTTTTAAATCATCATTAAAAAACCAAAATGATAAGAAAATCAATTTTACTGCTTGCTGCGCTTTGCTTTTTCATTACAAACCTGGCTGCCAAAGAAGGAATGTGGATTCCTGTTTTGCTAGAAAAATACAATATAACCGAAATGCAGCAAATGGGTTTTAAACTTTCGGCAAGCGATATTTACGACGTAAACCATGCAAGCATGAAAGATGCAATAGTAATTTTTGGAGGTGGTTGCACCGGAGAATTGATTTCCGACGAAGGTTTGCTCATTACAAATCATCATTGCGGTTACCGTCAGATACAATCGCACAGCACTTTGGAACATGATTACCTGACCAATGGATTCTGGGCAATGAACCGGACCGAAGAATTGCAGAACCCCGGGTTGACTGTTAGTTTTCTTGAATATATGGAGGATGTTACTGATAAGGTTTTCGAGAATACAGAAGGACTTTCAAATGAAGAGAAGGAAAAAGTAATTGAAAAAAACGCTGGCGAAATTAAAAAGCAGGCTTCGGAAAACGGAAAATACAGTGCCCAGATAAAACCTTTGTTTTATGGAAACCAGTATTTTTTGTATGTATATAAAATTTATAAAGATGTGCGTTTGGTTGGGGCGCCACCTTCGTCAATCGGAAAATTTGGCGGCGACACGGATAACTGGATGTGGCCGCGACACACAGGCGATTTTTCGCTTTTCAGAATTTATGCCGATGCAAATAACGAACCTGCAGAATATTCGCCTGACAACGTTCCTTTCAAACCAAAAAAACATTTTCCAATTTCACTTAAAGGTGTTAATCCTGAAGATTTTACAATGGTTTTTGGTTATCCGGGAAGCACGCAGCAATTCATTACCTCAAATGAAGTTAATATAATTATGAGCCAGCGCGATCCTGACCGAATAAAAATAAGGGATGAAAAGCTGCAGATTATTGGCGCAGATATGGACGCCGACCCGGGAGTGCGGATACAATATTCGGCTAAATATCAGGGAATAAGCAATGCCTGGAAAAAATGGCAGGGCGAAGCACTTGGACTGAAAAGACTGAATGCGGTAGATAAAAAGATAGAATTTGAAGAAGCATTTAAAAACTGGGCGGTTAAAAACGGGACATGGGAAACAAAATACAAAACAGTTTTTGAAAACTTCGATGCCATTTTTAAAGAATATGCCCCATTTATTAAAGCCTCTGACTATTATTCTGAAATTGTTTTGCGCGGAATTGAAATTTTTAGTTTAGCTGAAAAATCAAGTGTGGTAATCAATAAAATTGAAAACAAAAAAAACGATAATTTAGTTGATCTGCTTGGAAATATGATTAAAGGCTTGCCAGGTTTTTATAAGGATTTCAACCAGCCAACTGACGAAAAACTCTTTACGGAGTTGCTCCCGGTTTTAATTTCCGATATAGATAAACAATTCTTACCCAAAGATTTTCAGGAGTTGATGGAAAAGAATGATATGGAAAAACTGTTGAACAAAATCTATCGGAAATCAATTCTCACAAATCAGCAAAAACTTAATGATGTTCTTCATTCTGATCGGGAAAAAGTTCTGAAAGAGTTGCGAAACGATCCGTTGGTTAAACTATACAAAAGCCTGAGTTTTCATTATGAGGTAAATATAAAACCGGTTGTTGATTCGCTGAATAATCAAATAGAAAAGAACATGAAACTGTATATGGCGGGCATCATGGAAATGAAAGAAAACCAGCCACTTTATGCTGATGCAAATCTTACTTTGCGTGTAACTTACGGAAAAGTTGAAGGTTACAAACCTTTGGATGGGGTGACTTATAAATATTACACAACTTTATCAGGAATTATTGAAAAAGACAATCCGGAAATTTATGATTACGACGTGCCCGACCACTTAAAAGAATTGTATGAGAAAAAGGATTTTGGAAGATATCAGGTAAATGGTGATGTTCCGGTTTGTTTTACGGCATCAAACCATACTTCGGGCGGGAATTCAGGCAGTCCGGTTGTGAATGCCAGCGGCGAACTGATTGGCATAAACTTCGACCGGGTTTGGGAAGGAACCATGAGCGATATTATGTTCGATCCGGAAATGTGCCGTAATATTTCGCTTGACGTTCGGTACGCACTCTTTATTATCGACAAATTTGCAGGCGCCGGTTATTTGCTTGATGAGATGGAAATTACGGAGTAAGAATTTAGTTCAGAGTTCAGAGTTTAGAGTTTAGAGTTCAGGGTTCAGAATTCATAGTTTTGAATTCAGGGTTTTGAGTAGAATGTACTTTTCCCTTTTTACTTTCCAACTTCCGACTTCTGACTTCCTCTTACTTCCCAAAAACATAAATTAATGATAATTGCTGTTGCTGGTTTAATTCTTCCCAGTCAATAATGTGGAAAGAAAGATTGAAAGTGGCTTTCACTTTTTCGTGGTTGATAAAATACCAGATTACGTCAGTTCGCGAGTAGTTTTTTGCCCTGTAAAAAAGATCACCGTAGGCAAACTGATGATTACCGCCCGATTTCAGTACTGATTTCAGACCAAAGTTTTTGTATTTTCCTTTTGCTTCAACAAACAAACCAAAAGCATTCTGAAAATCATCAATAACACTGCGCTGGCGGAAAGACGAACCCAAAACACCGGCTTTAAAATAACCTTGAAATTTGGCTTCTTCAGAAGTTCTGATGCCGGCTTGCACGGCAAATCCAAAGTAATCTTCAATATGATCTGAAGGAGATTTTATGCTCGGAACAGCGTGATGTGTCAACACAATATAGTTTTGCAGAAAAAGGTTATTTGCGAAAATTTCTCCGGATGAACCAGCTGTAAAAATTTCGCTTACCACTTCGGTTTGTCTTCCTATCCAGTCAATAAACCCATTCTGGTGGCCCCATTCCCAGTGCAATTCACCAAACATTCCTTCTATATTTGGGCGGAAATACAAAAGTGTATCGGTTAACATGGCAAGCGGAAAATCAATTTTATCTCTTCTCGGAAAAGCTCCAAAAAGAAACTCGTTTCGCTCGTTTTGGAACTGGTAATACATTATGAGTTTTGGTTTTTGAGCATCAATATCGCTGCCAAATTCAAATAACTGACTTAAACCTACGCGTAACCTGTGATTATCAAATTTAACCCCGGTTTCAAAAGCACCGCGCGTTCCTAAAATTGTTTGCGGATAAGCTCCATCGTAGAAATATTCACGGTTATCTCCAATTCCTTCAAACAAAATTTTGTATTCAAAATCCTGAGATTTCGCTGCAATAGATATGAAAATAAAAAGGAAGAATGTTAATTTTTTCATTTTTTGAGATTTCAGCCGCGAATGTAATAAATCATTCGGGAATTGAATATTAAAAAAATGACTGATTGTTTTAACTGGCGTAATCTTGTAACCCTTTAACTTATCTGCATGATTTTAAAAGATTTTTGTTTTGTTTTGAATCAAATTCCGATTTTTTGACGTTTTAAAAATTGGAGATAATATTAAGTTGAAAATAGTTCTGATTGAAAAAAAAATCACAAGATTTATCAGCTGAATATTCATGTATTTTTGAAGCAGAAAAAACTAAAAATCATGACGAGGAAAATCATTTTGTGGATAGTTTTTGGCGGAATGGCTGTTTTAATGGTTATTGGTTTTGTTATGAAAGACAGTATGAACCGTTATATTTCGGGATTAATGAAACTTGAAGTAACGCCTGATATCGAAAATATTGGAAAATCAATGGTTGATTCGTTGTATAATTATTCGAAAAATGGTTTGTCATACGAGGTTACTTTACTCGAATTTGGATCAACAGGTTGTGTTATTTGCAAAAAAATGGAACCCGTTCTCGATGAAATTCGCATCAACGAAAAAATAAATACAAACGTGGTTTTTCTGCATATTATGAAACAGGAAAACTTGCCGTTGATGAAATATTATGGCATTTCGGCGGTACCAATGCAAATTTTACTTGATAAGGAGGGAA
>DAOPKR010000088.1:8349-18524 GCA_035391305.1 Draconibacterium sp. | reverse complement strand
ATTCGACTTATAACTTCACTTATCGACAACCCACTGCGATTTGCCTGATAATTCAGAAAAAGCGTGGGAATACCTACAATTAAAACCAAAATAACAGCAATCAGGATGATATTCTTGTATCCGCTTTTTTTTGTTTTTGGAGAAGTTTTTTTGTTATCCATTCTGAGTTAATTTTTAATGTCAATAAAATTATTGAAATTCAATTGGTAAAAAAAACAATCATTGCCACGCTGCAACTTGCAATAAATAAACCCACAGGCAATATTAACAGCATTAATTTCTGCGATTTGATTTGATTTTTGAACCAGCTTTTTCTCAGGTTTCTTAAACTGAGTTGCAATCCAATCAAAATTAGAACTGCCTGTAACCATGGCACTAATCGTGGCAATAACTGGTGCCACGGAATATTTGCTGTTCCGAAAAAATCCCAACCCCAACCAAAAGGATCGGACAATGACTGCAACACAAAAGTTGCATTTACAAACAACATGGGTATTACAAAGGTAATCCACAACATTAAACCAAGTGGCAGCAAAGCACTGGCTGATACAAAAAACACATGTTTAACGTCAGTCTCCAGTTTCGAAAGTTTTACACCGGTAAATGAAAGCAGAAATAAAATTCCAGGCATTACAACCAGTGCGAGCGTCCACACAATCAGTGAATAAATGCCAAACAAACCCCAGTTTGCCTTGTCAAGGATATTCACATAATCGCGCACAATTGCCCAGTGCCCCTGGTACAAAATGCTGTAAACTATGGCAAGCGTAAAAACTCCGATTGATAACCATGCTTCGCTAAGGTTGCGGGTTCCCAATTCGCTGGCAAACGGTCGTTTATATAATGTTACGTTGTTGTACAAACAACTGCGGGTGCATTCAAGGCATAAACCGCAGTCTGAACTTTCAGACATTTCACCAACATTTATTCCGTAAGGACAAGCCCAGCCTTTTTCGCTTCCTTTTTGACAAAAATGGGCTTTGCACCTGTCGCAGGTTTTTTGCGATTTATTACGGAGCGCCAAAGTGCTCATTTTTGAAAATGGCCCCAAAAATCCGCTTACCGGACAGAGATAACGGCAAAATGCCCTGTGTTCAAAAACTAAGGCAAGCAGCGTTGGCAATACAAGCAAAAGAATTACAGCAAGCCCTGTAACTTTTGGCAATGCTACAAGAACCGCAGAAAATGTGGTAAGAATAAGCAGCAGAATTAATTTAGGCCAGCTATTTTGTAACAATTTGGGCCATTTCAAAAAAAGTCCTGTGTATTTGTTTTTGTACCCGGCTTTTTCTCCTTTCAGAGGATTGAAAACAGATTTACGCTGGATGAGATCGCCGAAAAATGGCAGCGGACAAATAGTACACCAGATTCTGCCCAAAAACGGGGTAAGGATTGCAATCAGCAGAAAAAGCCAGATTCCCCACATTAACAGAACACCAAGGTTTCGCCCTGACATTTTTGTGCCAAAGAAAGTAGTTAATATTACCACATAAACCAATGTCATGGCAACCATCATTAAAACTATTTGCGGCCATCTCGAAACAACTATTCTCCGCAAAAATTCTGATTTTGAAAGCAAATCGTAATATCCCGCTTTTTTATCTTCGGTTTCAGAAACGGGAATTGTTTTGACAAAAAATCCTAAAATCCATAAAAACATGATGCCCGTAACACAACCTAAACCGAGAATTAGCAATGTATTCGGAAATATTATAAGTTTTCCGCTTTCAAAAGCGTGCATCGGGCCGCACCAAACATGGCAGCGATAGTTGCTTCGCGCCACAAGATAATTCTGAATTCCCGGATGCCGGGCAATAATTGTTACTTCCTTCAAAAGTTCAGGCGTTTCGGTGGGGTCGCTCACTTTAAAAACCTCAACCACATCGCGGGCCGGACTTACTTTTGCATCAACATCAAACTCTTCCAAAAAAAATGAATGGCCCGTATCTTCAGTAGAAAAAGTTAGTTGCAGTGTATCGCCCCTGTTGCACCTGATTACGGATGGATCTTTCCCGTAGCGGAAACTTTTAACATGATTATTACGGGTAATTGGCTGACGAACAAAAAACTGGGAAATTACAGCCGGAACAACTCCAAAACCAAGTATAATCAAAATGTTGATGATATGTTTTTTGAATTTCAGGCCCATTAATTTTGGTTTGTTTTAAAACGATTCTCCAAAACTAATATAAAATCCCGACTGGTTTTGGGCGCCAACTGCATAATCAATCCTTAAGTTTGTATTTTCTTTTTTATCGACTAAAAACCGAAATCCAAAACCTGCATTTGGTTTGAAACTTTCATTTTCTATTTGATTGATATTTTTATAAACCATTGATATTCCACCAAAAGTTGCAATTCCAATCCTCCAAAACAAGTGGTTCCGCATTTCAATCTGAAGTGATAAAAGGTTTTTATCTCTGGACCTTCCCAAAAAATAACCTCTCACAAACTCATCGCCGCCAATTTCAGCAAAATCATAAAAAGGTGGGTTCCCGAATACTGAAGACTGGTAAAAACGGCTGGCTAATGTGTGTTTATCATTTTCGCCAAAGGCAAAATAATAGCGATAATCTAATGTCATTTTCAGGTAAAATGAGGTGCTGAAATTAAATGAATTTCCAAATTCGAAATAATCTCCTTTTGTTGGCGACAAAATATTATTCCTCGCATCATTAAAAAAAAGTACTTTCAATCCAAATGTATTTTCACTTTTCAATTCATTATAAATCAGGCTGTCTTTCAAATATTCAATATTGTTAAATGCTGAATACCTGATTCCCGAGCCAACGAAATAGTTGTTTTTGATATTCCTGAACAGATCGGCGTCAATAATTGTGCGGTTACTTTGAAAGTTAACTTCGTTTGATGCGGGTGTGTTAAATCCTATCCCGTAATATAAATCGGGGTATTTTGAAAAATGAATCAACCCGCGTGTAAACCAGTGCTCTTCAGGGAGGAAATAGTTCCAATCCGATTCAAAAATCAGTTGTTTGTTCCATGTGTAATTAAATTCAACACTTGCATTTGACGAACGTGTTAAAGAATCGGAATTATGAAAGGTAAACAGTGTTACCGCACCAACATAGGTTTTTGTTTCAGGTGAATAACCCAGTGCCGGCACCGGAAGAACAGAAACTTTCCGGGTTGGTTTATTTTCCTGTGAATAAATTGAATAGCTAAAAATAAGCAGAAAAAAAGGTAAAACGGAAATTCTGATTTTAAGCATCTTTTATACAACAGTTAATTTTTATCACCAATTGCAATTATATATTCAACCAAAATATCGGCATCTTCTTCGGGAAACGTTGCTATTGGCATTTCTGTGTTTTTAAATTCGAGCACCTTTTCATACCGGGGTTGCATGATCGATTTTTTTAAATATTTGCGATCGGCGATTACTTTGTACTCTTTGCCCTTTCGCAAAACCGTTATTTCCTTCATATAAATGCCATTCAACGGCGGGCCGTAAATTTTTTTCCCTTCGAGTGAATGACAAACTGCACAACCGTATTTTGCAAACAGTTGGGAGCCTTGCTTCATAATTTCCAGTTTGTCCATGTTTTTTACAGACGATTTGTTGCACGAAACAAACAAAAGCAGCAGATATATAATCAACACATAATTTTTTCTCATTTCAAACAGAAATTTTTCAGATTGAAATAAATCTGAAAGGCAGCTAAAGATAAACGATACTTTTTATTTGAAAAATTATGAAACGGAGAAGTGTTTTTTTTAATGAAATTATGGCTTCACCCCAAAACTGCCAGTTCCCCGGCAAAGTTTTCCGTCAGAAGTAATTCCTTCCACAACAATTTGCATATTTCCGGTTTCATCGCTGTTAAAAAACGAAACCTGCGCCACGCCTGTTGAATCGGTCCGGACAATTGAATTCCAGTAAATTGTGCTTCGAAAATCCTTCTTGTCAGCAACAATCTGCCGGGTTTCGTAAACGGGAGAATAAAACCTGCGAAAAACGGAATAACCAATAATGCGGGCGCTTTTCATTCCCAATATTTCTTTTTGCCTATTTTCAAATTTCTGCCCCCTTTTTGTATAAAAATAAAGTAAGCCGCCGGAAGAGTTTACTCCTGCGGAGAGCGCTTCTTTTATAAACTCGACCTTATCAAAAGTACTGCCCGAAAAGGTTGAAAGAAGATCGTAATCTACCGGGGCCCCATCCAGATAAAGCCCAACAGGTTTCAGCCTGTACATAAATACCATTTTCCCTTCTTCCATCATTTCAATTCTCAAACCTGCAATTTTTCCATCAAGTGCATCGTATATCGAACCCGTTTCTTCATTAAGCTTTTTCGCGTCAATCACATAATCAGCTTCCAAATACGGGCGAAAATGTCCGTCATCTTTTTTATGTTCTTTTGCCAGAATATTAATATCGCCTAATAAAATTGTATCACTTAAACTCCATTTTCTGTTTATCAAATCGCTGCTTATTTCGCTTAAATAGTAACTTGTAGTAAATTGATTTTCATTGTTGTATTGATAATTTACAGGTAAAAATCCAGGGTTTGGTGATTTGGAAGATTTGTTATCCAGTTCAATCCAGTTTTTTCGCCGTTCCTTTTTGTTGCCGGCCTGCAGCGAAACATAAACCGTATCCATAAAAAACATGTCGGAAAACACAAAATTACCCAGTGAATCGGTTTTTTGATTATGAACAGCGAGCTGGCTTTTAACAAACATCATTGTTACGTTGCAGTTTTTTACGGGTTTTTCTGTCAGCCAGTTTTTAACTTTTCCCCTGAGTTGAATACTGTTTTCAGGCTGATATTCAATTTCGGGCAACCTGTTTTCTTTGATTTCCTTCCACTCAAAATACCTGTAACCGTGTGTGAGCATTAAATTATCAAGCGCCATCAATGTTGAAATACTGTCGTCTTTAAAATACCAGGCCGGGTCTTCAATTGTGCCTTTTAGTTCTGAACCAAGCAAAAATTGTGTGAGAATATTATTGGGGTATTTTTCAGTTTCGAGACTGTTCCCGGGATTGTAAACCGACATGGAAAGATTGGCCAGACAAGCGTTTCCTTCATTTGTAAATGCTTTTACATCGAGTTGAACCTGTTCGCGTGTGAGGTAACCGGGTTTATCCGGCTTTATTTCAAGGTTTATAAAATCACGATGATTGACAAAAATCAGCCTTTCGCAATTTGGGATCATTTCAGTATCGAATAAAGTGAATTTGACGATTCCTGTTGGAAACTGATTTTTTTCAACTTCGAAATTGAATGTTTTTTCTGTCAAGGAAATTTGCTTTCGTAAACAGACTTGTCCTCCGGTTTGCCCGATTAGTAAATACTCATTTTTTTGAGAATTTTCAGACTGATTCGGATTTGCTGAAATTTGAAACCTGATTTTTGCAGAATCATTTGGATTGACAGTAAGTTTTACTGCATCAATTTGAGGGACCGGCAGTTCGGCTTTTACTGAAATATCATCTGTAAAAAATGCATGCGCGGTATATTTTTCCCCTTTTTTCGGAATGAAAACAATACTTCCCATACCTTTGAAACCACTTTTGAAAGTAGTTATTCTATTCCCATTTTCATCAACAATTTCACCTTCAACCGAAATTCCTTTGCCATTTTTATCGATAGCTTTAAAAGCCACCCTATTTTCACAGTTGGCAACAAATGTTCCGCCTTCAGGGAAAAATTGTAAATCGATTTCTTTTGGTTTTATTTCGGCAAAATCATTCTTGATTGATTTATCGCGCAGATTCAGGATAAAAAAGTTCTTTCGGAAAAACCATTCTTCGCCGAAATTGCGCATCCAGTTTGTGTATGCTCTAATTTGATAACTGCCGCTCGAAATTGTATCGGTCAGATGAAAATCGCCATAAGCCAGTCCGTTTTGCGCCCACAATATTTTTTTATCGATAATTTCTCCCGATGAGTGAATGAGTTCAACATACAAATTACAATCAGGAATTGCTGAATTTATAAGGTACGCTTTAAACCAGATATCTTCACCTGCCCAGTAGGAAGGCCTGTCGAGATGCAGGTAAATTTTTTCCTGCGGAAACTGCAAACTTAAAATATTCGCTTTGGCAATTAACTCCTGTTCCTTTTTATCCTGATCAGAAACCTGATAAAACGAGTGAAAAGTAAAACTCAACAACAGAGAAAGAAATAAAAATAATAGGTTTCGAAAAGCTTTCATTGGCTTATTTCTGATTTCTCAAATTTAAACAAATGAAGTCAAACACAGTATTTTAATTCAGAAAAAGTTCATCCACAAAAATCCAGGCAGGTTCTCCTTTTCCGCGGTGCCAGGATGGTAATTTTTTTAAATTGGCAACTGTGAATTTGTAATATCGAAATGACGTTCCTTCCGGAAAGTCGCAATTGAAAGATTTAGCACCGCGTGGATCTGATTCCGAACCGTCGGGGAATTTCACCTCAGTGATTTTTTCAAAGTTTTTACCGTCGTTGCTTCCCATTGCAACGATTGATTTTATTGGGAAAATATAAGCCCCAATATCAATCAGTGCATTTAAATACGCCGATTTTAAAGTTTTTTTCTGTCCGAACCCTACAACAAATTCCATATCGTAGTCACGGTAAGCCAGCCATTCTCCATTTGAAGTATTTCCTTCGCCTAACTGAAAGTTGACAAGTGTTTTGGCGCCTTTATTTTTGTATTTCGGATGAGGATCGGTAAGCAGATAAATTGTATCGGGTTGAATACCGGATTTGTAGAATGTCCGCTGTATCACGTCGCTGCTAATCCAGCCCGGTTTAAAAGCTTTAATTTTTAAGATTGTGTTTTCTGAAAGTATGATTGGAGAATTGTATTCACTGCTTTTTGTGCTGTCGGGTTCACTGCCGTCGGTAGTATATTTTATTGCCACTCCTTTTAGCAAATGCTTTAGTTTTACTGTTAAACTATTCGCAAAAATGGATGAATCCTGTGCAATTGTAGGATTGCTGATTTTCATAATTTTATCTTCCATGTTATCGCCAACTACCACATTTATATTGGGGTATTTTGCAATTACATTTTCAAGTTGTTTTTTATCAGCTTTTTGCGACCACACATTTAGCGATGAAAATTTTGATCCGTCAAGAAATTGATCCAATTCTCCTGCATCAAAATCAATTCCTGAAATTGAAACTGAATAAAGTTTTGTCAAAGTTTTCAGTTTTGCTAGCGAACCAATTGTAAGTCCTGTTGAATTTAAATTAACCTTTTGTAAATTGCTGAATTGCATAATTATATCGAGATCTTCAACTGTCAGCGGCATTCCCTGCATATTCAGGTTTACAATACCGGTTTTAATTTTCTCCAGCTTTTTCAGGTTTTCTCTGTTATAATTGGAACCCTGAAAAAAGTTGACTTCCACTTCATCCGACCCGTGAAACAGATAATTCACTGAACAGTAATTTGAATTATATTCTTCCAATCCCGGCAAATCGAAATTGAGTGTAACTTTTTGATTTAATGCAAACTGGTATTTGTTTGTGAGTAAGAACAGGCTGTCATTTTCTGCAAGTTCATTTAAACGAAGTTCGAAATTTCCGCCAGTTTTTACCCATAACCTGATAATGCTTTTTTCATCATCAGTTAGTTGCAATTTGCCTTCAGGAGGCATGTGACTTTCATGTTCAAGTGGCAAATTAATGACTTTCCTGAGAATATCATCTTCAAATAAATCACCACTTTCGCCACCCAGTGAAATATTTTCGGGAGTGTTGAGCTGCAAACCGCCTTTTGTTTTGTCTGTTCCGTGGCAACTCACACATTTCTGTTCTAAAATTGGTGCAATTCCAAGCTGATAAACAGTTGCAGTACTGTCGAATGTGGTTTTTTCTTCAGATTCAGCAGATTTCGGAAAACTCAGCGCATTTACGCCATGTGTCAGTTGCGCACCTTTGTGGGTTGAACCAATTAAAACAACCAAAAACAAAAACCCAAGTAATTTTTTCAGGTTGATATTTAAATTCAGTACATAAATAAACGACCAGCTTAAAATTGCAACTGCAACACCGCCCCATTTGTGCCAATTAATTAATTCCGGTTCATAGGCATTCTGCAACGATAATAAAATTCCGAATGCGGCTACAACGCTTGCAAGTAACGCATTTAATGCAAGCAGTAATTTTTCGGGTTCAAGTGGAATTCTTTTATGTTGAAAAAAAATGAAGTAAATGAAAATCAGAAATCCAAAAACAATTGGAAAATGTAAAGCCAGCGGATGAAATTTTCCCAACCACTGAAAAAACAGCCCGGGTTGAATTTTGTGATCAAAAATGGCAAGAACAATAAGCAAAGGATTGATAATCCACAAACTCAAATCGAGTATTTCAGAAACCTTTTTCCAACTCATATTTATCTACTTACAGCATTCAATCCTTTTTTAATTCCAATAAATCTATTTCAAACTTATCAAACTTATCAATCTCATTCAATCTCATTCCATCTCCATCAATCTTTTACGCAATTAAATCATGGATGACTTTTCCGCTGACATCGGTTAATCGGTATCGCCTTCCCTGGTTTTTAAAGGTAAATTTTTCGTGGTCAATTCCCATTAAATGCATAACCGTAGCCTGAAAGTCGTGAACATGAACCGGCAGTTTTGTTATGTTGTAGCCAAAATCATCAGTTTCGCCAAAAACCCCTGGTTTTACACCGCCACCAGCCATTAAAATTGTAAAACAACGTGGATGGTGGTCGCGGCCATAATCATCGATTGTAAGTTTTCCCTGGCAATAGTTTGTGCGGCCAAATTCTCCACCCCAAATTACAAGGGTTTCGTCAAGTAATCCGCGTTGTTTCAGATCTTTGATTAGTGCAGCAGATGATTGGTCAACGTCTTTGCACTGACCGGCAATTTCCTTCGGTAGATTTCCGTGCGTGTCCCAACCCTGGTGATAAAGTTGCACAAACCTCACCCCGTTTTCAGAAAGTTTGCGCGCCAGCAAACAATTAGCGGCATAAGTTCCCGGAACCAGGCAATCGGCTCCGTACATTTTTATGATTGATTCAGGTTCATTTTGTAAAGAAGTTATTTCGGGAACTGCCATCTGCATGCGGTATGCCAGTTCGTATTGCTGGATTTTTGTTACAATTTCAGGGTCGCCAATATTTTTGTACGATTCGTTGTTTAATGCCGAAATTTCATCCAACATTGCCCGCCGGTCGGTTCGGTTTATAAATTCAGGGTCGGAAAGGTATTTTACAGGTTCTTCGCCGCTGCTAAACTGAACGCCCTGGTGAATAGAATCCAAAAATCCGTTTGACCACAATTTTGAATAAACGCCCTGCCCGTTTCCTTTCCCTTTGCTGAGTAAAACACAAAAAGCAGGGAGGTTTTTATTTTCGCTGCCCAGGCCGTAACTCAGCCACGAGCCCATGCTTGGCCTGTTTCCAACCTGTGCCCCGGTCTGGAAAAAGGTGAGTGCCGGATCGTGGTTTATTGCTTCGGTGTACATTGAGCGAACCATGCAAAAATCGTCGCTCATACTTGCCATATTTGGTAATAATTCGCTAAACCAGGCGCCGCTGTTGCCGTATTGGGCAAAACTGAATTTGCTTCCGGCCAGCGGAAATTTGGCCTGATTTGAAGTCATTCCCGTGAGCCGCTGCCCCATTCTGATGCTGGCGGGCAATTCTTCGCCCTGCATTTTTTGAAGTAGTGGTTTGTAGTCAAACAATTCAAGTTGCGATGGAGCGCCGTTTTGAAAGAGGTAAATAACACGTTTCGCTTTTGGGGCAAAGTGGGGGAGTACGTTTGTGAAAAGTTCCTCCTCCTGTTTACGCTCAAACAAACCGGGAATCATGAGTGAACCCAAAGCCAAACCTCCGATACCAAGACTTAATCTTGTTAAAAATTTTCGTCTGTTTTGATTTAATATATGTTCCTGAAATTCTTTCATCTCTTTTTTGCTATTGCTTCAATGTATAAAAAATAAAATTATCGCATTTGTCCATCTACCCCTAAATCCCCTAAAGGGGACTTTTCGCTGCAAGCAAGTAACTCCTTTTCGCTGCGGCATTAGCCCCCTTTAGGGGGTTGGGGGGTAATTGAATTCATGCTCCCTAAAATTTTTCATATTTCTAAGTTCTTGTAATTGCTTCTTCCAAATTGTAAATCACTAAAATTGTCTTCATTAATGCACCCGCTTCCGGTTTGTTCACTTCCTTTTTTG
>DAOPKR010000088.1:6099-8249 GCA_035391305.1 Draconibacterium sp. | reverse complement strand
ACTAAAATTGTCTTCATTAATGCACCCGCTTCCGGTTTGTTCACTTCCTTTTTTGGATGTTCGAATTCACCAACTTCCAAAGTCGATTTCAATAAATCAGGATTTTCAGTGAATAAATCCTGTTGTTTCATGCAGTACTCCACCAATTTTGTTTTTTCAAACTTCGATGGTTCACGCACAAGAATGGCTTTAAAAGCCTGTTCTATTTTCTCATCAAGATCATTCTGCTGTAGTGAAATATTTTCGGCTAAAACGCGGCTGGCTTCCAAAACTGTGGGATCGTTCAACATTGATAAAGCCTGCAAAGGTGTATTTGTGCTTGTTCGTTTTCCTTCGCACTGATCGCGGCTGCTTGCATCGAAAATCATCATTACGGGCGGCGGCGCTGTAAGTTTGAAAATTGTATATAATCCACGCCTGTACAAATCGGGCCCATGATCCTGCTTATAACTTGCAAGCACACCTCTTCCAGAAGTTGTACTTTCCCAAACTCCTTTTGGTTGATAAGGTTTTACGCTGGGACCTCCAATTTCGGGATTCAGTAATCCGCTGCTGCTTAAAACCCAGTCGCGCACAATTTCAGCTTTAAACCGAATTCGCGGGGCACGCGAGTAATAAATGTTTTCAGGATCTTTTTCCAGTTGCTTTTTGCTGACTTCTGCTGACTGACAATATGTGTTACTTGTGAGCATTTTTTTCACAAGATATTTCACGTCCCAGTTATGTTCCATAAAATCGACTGCCAGCCAGTCAAGCAATTCGGGGTGCGTTGGCAAATCTCCCTGTAAACCGTAGTCGGTTGACGATTTTACAAGTCCTTTCCCAAAAATTTCCTGCCAGATAAAATTCACAAAAACGCGGGCAGTGAGTGGGTTCTTTCTATCGACAGTCCATTCTGCCAAACCAAGTCTGTTTTGCGGATAAACAAGCGTATCAAAAGGCATAATCGCTTCAATGGCGGTTGGCTTTACCTGAATATTTGTTGGCGCATCATAACTACCCCGACTTAAAATATAAGTAGGTTTTTTTACAATTGTATCGCCCATTACCGAAACCTCCAAAAGGTTCGTATCGGGTGCATTTATGTATGTCATCACATTTTTTCTGTCTTCTTCAGTAATAAATAATTTCGGATTTTTTGCCGGGGTTGACTGGCTGACGTCTCCCTCGTAACCAATTTCCTTACTTTCGTTAAAGAAGGCGTACAACTGGTAGTAGTCTTTTTGCGAAAACGGGTCGTATTTGTGGTCGTGGCATTGTGCACATTCTATGGTAACGCCCATTATTGCCTTGCCAAAAGTGTTTGTTTTGTCGATATTGTAAGAAACACGGTATTCTTCATCAATAACCCCGCCTTCTTCGGTATATTTATGATTTCTGAAAAAAGCTGTTGCCAAAATCGTTTCTTTTGTAGCATTTGGTAATAAATCTCCGGCAATCTGTTCTGTCAAAAATTCATTATACGGAAGGTTGGTATTGAAAGAATGAATTACCCAATCGCGCCAGGGCCACTGCGAGCGGATATTGTCATCCTGAAAACCGTACGAATCTGCATAACGTGCGAGATCCATCCATAAAATCGCCATTTTTTCGCCATAGGCAGGTTTTTGCAAAAGCGTATCGATTAATATGTCGTACCAGTTTTTATCCGGGAAATTTACCCACTTATCTATTTCAGGTAAAGTTGGTGCCAAACCCGTAATACCGGCAAAAGCACGTTTTATTAATATTTCGCGTGGTGCAGCTTTATTTGGTTTGAGTCCCTGTTTTTCTACTTTTTGAAGTATAAAATTGTCGATTTCGTTTTTTACAAGATCATCATTTTTAACTTCCGGAACCTCCGATTTAACGGGAGCGATAAAAGCCCAGTGTTTTTCGTATTTGGCGCCTTCTTTTATCCACTGCCTGAAAAGTGCGATTTCTTCCGGGGTCAATTGTGGCAGGTTACTTTCGGGCAAAGGCATCAAAACCGCCGGGTCGGTTGATTCAATTCTTCGGATTAATTCACTCTCGTCGGCAGAACCCGGCACAATTGCGAAATGGCCTTTGTTTATTGTTGATTCAGCAAAAGCGCCTTCCTGCATATCCAATCGTAAACCAGCTTTGCGTGTTTTTGCATCGGGGCCGTGACAAAGAAAACACTTGTCGGA
>DAOPKR010000088.1:0-5999 GCA_035391305.1 Draconibacterium sp. | reverse complement strand
TCACTCAGGCTGGGCGACCTTAAAACGGCTGCATACAAATAATCGCCTTTAATAACCGGTCTGCAAACACAGGCCCCGGGCAAATGAATGATTTCCATTAATTTTCCATCCAGTGAAAACCGTTTAAAAGCATTTCGTGTCCTGTCGGTAATAATTAAAGTTGGGATTGAAGTTCTGTAATCGATACAAATTCCATGCGCATTGTCAAAAAATTCGTCGCCTTCACCTCTTCCGCCAAACGAATTTAACAATTTGCCTTTTTCATCGTAGTGCAAAATATGCTGAGCGCCATAACCATCGGCAATATAAAATTCGCCGTTTTCGAGTACTGCGGTTTCCGTTGGCACAAAAGCTTCCATTTTTTCATAGGCTGGAATTTCGTCGGGCGCATCAATTGTAAACAGAATTTTTCCGTCGATTGTGGTTTTATAAACCTGGTGTTTTACAGTATCGGTAATAAACAGAAAATCTTCCTTGCCTGCATTTTGAATTGTAAGTCCGTGCGCCCCGGGAAATTCTGTTCCCCAGGTTTCAATAAGTTTCCCACTTTTATTGTAAATGATAACGTTGTTTTTGGTTTCGTTTGTCAGCAAAAGTATCCGGCCTTTTACATCCTGAACCATTTCGTGGCAATCATTTACCGGGGTTTGCCCAGAATTGAGCACTCCCCATTCTTTGTTCATACTGTAGGTCATCTCATTGTGACCATAAACCGAATCATTTTTCATGCTAAACAGGTCTTTTGTAATAAATAAAGAAGCAGTTGAAAGGGCTGAGTTTTTCAGGAATGATCTTCGTTTCATATTGGTTTGATTTCAATTTTGCCAACGGAAAATATCGCTGACAATCAATTGAAAGCTAAACAATAAAAAAGACAAAAAGGTTTAATTTGATTTTTTAGATATTCAACGCTTCATACAAAACTTCCACCGGGTGTTTGGCTTGTTTTCCGGTTCCGTCTTTAATATGGTGGCGGCATGAAGTTCCGGGTGCCGAAATAAGTATTTTCTCCTCTGCTGCGCGAACGGCAGGAAACAGCACCATTTCGCCAATTTTCACTGATAAATCGTAGTGTTCTTTTTCGTAACCAAAAGAACCGGCCATTCCGCAGCAGCCAGATTGGATTTCTTTTACCGAATAGTTTTTGGGCAGCGAAAGCATTTTTTTCGAAGGTTCGGTTGAAGCAACAGCTTTTTGCTGGCAGTGGCCGTGCAAAAGAATTTGTTTTTCCTCAGTTGTAAATTGTTCAGAAGTAATGTTCCCTTTTTCTATTTCAGCGGCTATAAATTCTTCAAAAAGCAGTGAATTTTTTCCTAATTCGGTGGCCGCTGATTGCAAGTCTTTGTCAACCAAATCGGGATATTCATCGCGGAAAGCGAGAATTGCAGAAGGTTCAATCCCAACAAGCGGTGTTTTTTCAGAGATGATATCTTTTAAAAGATTTACGTTTTCAGTGGCAATTTTTTTTGACATGCGAACCAAACCTTTCGATAAAAATGTACGCCCGCTTTCCCTGTGAATTGGTATTTTTACTTCGTAACCCAGTTTTGTTAAAAGAAGAATTGCTTTTATTCCAATATCACTTTCGTTGTAGTTTGTAAACTCGTCGTTAAAAAGATAAACCTTTCCTTTTGATTCAAATTCAGGGAGCGGAATTCCGTTATTTACCCAACGGTTCAGCGTGATTTTCGAAAGTTTGGGTACACTTCGTTTTGTGGAGAAACCGATTGTTTTTTTCAAAGCCGAAGTATTCATCATAAAATTTGAAAGCGGCCTGACCAAAACCGCAAGACTGTTTAAACGCGGCAAATAGGCAATCAGTTTCGAGCGCAGCGGAATACCATGAATATCATAATACTGCTGCATAAATTCGGCTTTTAGTTTTGCCATGTCAACATTCGACGGGCATTCGGCTTTACAGGCCTTGCACGAAATACACAAATCCAGGATATCGTAAATTTCCTGCTGCCCAAAAGGTTTTTCCTTTTCGGTTGAATACAAAAATTCGCGCAAAATATTGGCCCGGCCGCGGGTTGATTTGTCTTCGTCGCGGGTGGCCATAAAAGTGGGGCACATGGTTCCGCCAATCAATTCACTTTTACGGCAATCGCCGGAGCCGTTGCATTTTTCGATGCTGCGGAAATAGCCGCGGTAACGCGAAAAATCAAAATCTGTTTTAAATTCAGGTGTAATTTTCCCGGGAATCACACGCAAACTCTCGGTAATTGGCGGTGTATCCACAATTTTGCCCGGATTGAAAATGTTGCCCGGGTCCCAGGTTTTTTTGAGTTCTTTTAAAATCTTATAGTTGTGTTCACCCAGCATAAACGGAATAAATTTCCCGCGAACCCGCCCGTCGCCATGTTCGCCGCTCATTGAGCCGCGGTATTTTTTCACAAGTTTGGCAACCTCATTCATCAACGTGTCGAAAAGTTTTACGTCAGCCGGGTCTTTAAAATTGATAAGCGGACGAAAATGAATTTCCCCGGTGGCAATGTGTGCATAATAAACACTGTTCAAACCAAGACTTGCAAGTACTTTTTTAATATCGGCAACATATTCGGGCAAAAATTCGGGATGAACTGCTGTATCTTCAATTCCGGGAACACCTTTTCTGTCGCCGGGGATGTTTGCCAAAAGTCCGAGTCCGGCAGTTCGCAGCGCCCAAACGCGCTTGATATTATCGGCGCCGGTAACAAGCGGAAAATGATAACCCAAACCGGCATCGCGAAAATCTTTCTCAAGCGCTGCCGCTTTTTCTGTCAGCTCTTTTTCTGTTTCGAAAGAAAACTCAATCATCAAAAGTGCGCCGGGTTCGCCTTTCACAAAAAAGCGGTTTTTATTTTGCTCAATATTTTGTTTGGCGGCATCCATCACAATATCGTCCATCAATTCGATTGCTGTGGGTTTATGTTTCAATGCAATCAAATTTCCGAGCAACGATTCTTCCAGCGTTTCGAAATGGGCGCAAACCAATCCTTTAAATTTGGGTGGAAGTGGAATAACATTCAGTTTAATGCGGTGCGAAAAAGCCAGCGTTCCTTCTGAACCGGCCAGCAATTTGCAGAAATTAAATTGCGACCCGTTTTCGGTAAATATTTCTGAATTTAGCAACTCGTCAATGGCGTAACCCATATTTCGGCGGGTGAGTTTTGGGTTTGGGAATTGTTCGCGAATCTCCTTTTGGTTTTCAGGGTTTGAAAGTGTTTCGAAGATATTCTTGTAAATCGCTTTTTCAAGTTGGTTGGGGTTCCCATTTAGTTTTTGCTGAAATTCAGTTTTTGTCAGCGCTTTAAAAGTGGTTTCCGAACCATCGGAAAGAATGGCGTCCACCTCCAGAATATGTTCGCGAACACTCCCGTACACCAGTGAATGCAGGCCGCAGGAATTGTTCCCCAGCATTCCGCCAATTACACAGCGGTTGGCGGTTGAAGTTTCGGGGCCAAACTGCAGGCCGTGTTTTGCCAGAAAAAGATTGAGTTCAGCCAACACAACACCGGGTTCAACAATAATATATTTTTCTTCAGGATTAAAATCCAGGATTTTGTTCATGTATTTCGAAATGTCAACAACAATGCCGGGTCCAACAACCTGCCCGGCCAGCGAAGTACCCGCGCCACGCGGAATAACTGAAGTTCCATTTTCGCGTGCAAAAGCAATAATTTTTTTAATGTCTTCCTTCGTTTTCGGGCGGGTAACAGCCAGCGGCATTTCTTTGTACTGCGAGGCATCAGTTGAATATAAAACGCGCTGAACGTTATCAACAAAAAGGTCGCCTTCGAGCTGGGATTTTAACTGGTTGAAATCAATTGTTGTTGCCATATTTAATGCTGAAAGAGTACAAATTTAGAAATAGAAGCCAGTATTCAACCTGAAAAATAAAGAAGAAACATTTTTTTGAGAAATGGTTAATACAGAAGTATTATGTTTGTAACAAATCAAAACTAAACGGAAATGCACAGACTTTATAAGTTATTACATGTTATTGTTTTCTTTCTTATTACACTGAATTTATTTGCTCAACAATCCTCAACAATTCCGCATTTGCAAAAGAAAGGAACCGCCACGCAACTGATTGTTGACGGGAAACCGTTTTTGATTTTAGGCGGCGAGCTTGGGAATTCAAGTTCATCAAATACGGATTACATGAATTCAATATGGCCAACACTTGAAACGCTGAATTTGAATACAGTTCTCGCCCCGGTTTACTGGGAGCTGATTGAACCGCAGGAAGGGAAATTTGATTTTTCTGTTGTTAACGATTTGATTTTGGGTGCACGCGCACGCGATATAAAACTTGTTTTACTGTGGTTTGGAAGCTGGAAAAACAGCATGTCGTGTTATGCTCCGGCATGGGTGAAAAATGATTTTAAACGATTTCCGCGAGCGAGAGATAACAACAACAAACCGGTTGAAATTCTGTCGCCATTTGTAAGGGCCAATGTTGAAGCCGACAGGAAAGCTTTTACAGAACTGATGAAATTCGTTAAAAAAGCAGACGGCGAAAATCACACAGTAATAATGGTACAGGTTGAAAACGAAATCGGGATGCTGCCTTCTGCACGTGATCATCATCCTGAGGCGGATAAAGCATTCTCGTCAGAAATTCCCAGCGAACTTGCCGCTTACCTGAAAAGGAACAAGGAAAATTTAATGCCCGAATTCCGTTCAGTTTGGGAGAAAAACGGTTCAAAAACAAAAGGAAACTGGAAAGAAGTTTTTGGTGACAACATTGGCACCGAAGAAATTTTTATGGCCTGGTATTTTGGGAAATATGTTGAGGAAATAACTTCCGCCGGAAAAGCAGAATACAATTTACCAATGTTTGTAAATGCCGCACTCAACCGGCCAAATAAACTTCCGGGCGAGTACCCCAGCGCTGGGCCACTCCCGCACCTGATGGATATTTGGAAAGCAGCCACTCCCTCAATCGATATTTTGGCTCCCGATATTTATTTTGCCGATTTCAGGGAAAGAATTGCAATGTATGACCGCGGTGGAAACCAGTTGTTTTTGCCCGAAGTGCGTTACGAAAGTTTTTCGGGCCCCGAAAGTTACGAACCTGCCTGCGGCCCGAAAGCATTTTATGCCTTTGGAAACCATGACGCACTTGGTTTCAGTCCGTTTTTTATCGAATCAACTTCGGATGAAGTAAAAGAACCCATCACAAAAAGTTATGAAATCCTGCAACAAATTACTCCTCTCATTCTTGAACACCAGGGAAATAAAAGTATGAAAGGATTTCTTTTTGACAAACAACACCAGTCGGACACAATTCAACTGGGTGGCTACACAATTGTTGCGAAACACGATTATTCACTGGGCTGGTCGCCAAACTCAAAAAATGAAATCTGGCCAATTACAGGCGGGTTGATTATTTGCGTTGGTGAAGGCGAATATTTTGTTTCAGGCGAAGGCATTGTGCTCACATTTCCACCTGTAAACAACAAAACAATGGTTGGTATTGAAACCATTGATGAAGGTTCATTTGAAAACGGAACATGGAAACCATTGCGCAAACTCAATGGCGACCAAAGTCACCAGGGAAGGCATTTGCGGATTACAACTGACGAACCGGGGATACAGTATTTGAAATTATATAAATATGAGTAGTGTCGTTGTCAGGTTCTGCAAACGCTGACAATTGGTGTATCCATCAATTCCTAATGACAAAATTTATTTCCCCAACACCTTTAAGAGTATGGCATTTTGGATTTCGAGTTCGCGGATTCGTTCCCCGGTGGCAGGTTCCATTGAATGTTTCGGCGGGTCGTTTACGTCAATCTGGTCGGCCAGCGCCCGCAGAAAATTATAGCCGAGAATTTCTGAAATCAGTTTTAAACGGTCGAGTTTGACTTGTCCGGATGCAATCATTTTCGTTACCGAGCTCGGGTGCATCCCAATCTTTACCGACAATTCGGCGTTTTTCCAGCCTTTTTCCTTTAGTTTTATCTGAATCAGGCGAATGGCTTCTTTTTCCAGGTTTTTCATTTTGAATA
>DAOPKR010000087.1:11463-18941 GCA_035391305.1 Draconibacterium sp. | reverse complement strand
GTAGGTCGCTGCCAACTTACCAGGCCCGTGTTCTTCTGAGCACGGGCCTTTTTTTATGACTAATAGTTAATTATCATAAAAAGTTATTAAGTTCTATTCTTCCCTTGATTGCTTTTTTTAGTTTTGTGCATTTGCTATTATTATTGATATTGAAATAACATTTTTAAAGTGGAAAGTTTAAAATGGTTTTAATGGATAAATATCTTATATCTGATAACTATTTGGTTTATTGTGTTTTAATTTCCAGATTAATTTAATTTTTGATGAAGCTAAAAGAAATAACCATATCAATAGTTCTTTTTTTTGCATTGTTAATTCCATACAACAGCATTTCACAGATTTTTGAGGAATTTGAGGTAGATAAGGAAGAGTCAGAGGAAGAAGTAAAGAAGCCAAGTAATATTGCGCCAGGCATCAGGTTGTGGCAAATTACTGATTTTGGAGCATTTCAGGATTCATTGAAATTGGATACACTTCTTGACAATTATCAGATTTACAACCCAGCGCTTAAGAACTCTATTACTTCAACGTTTGTTGGAAACTATGGAACACCCGCTTTGAATAACGACTTCTTTGACCGGAATTCAAATGTGGATTTCTTATTTTTCCAATCGAGGGAGGTTTATTTGTTAACACCGGCAATTGTACAATATCACAATACAAAAACTCCGTTTACGAGGCTTGATTTTGGTCAAAGTGGTAATAAGTCGGTAAAAAATGAAACACGGTTTAATTTTCTTCATACCCAAAATGTAAACCCATACCTGAACTTTACTTTGCAAATAAACATGGCAAAATCCACTGGTCAGTATATAGCACAGGAAAGTAAAAATAATTTCATTACACTTTATACAAGTTATAACCGTGATAATTTGAATGTTTATGCGGGATTTATAACAAATACCGTAAAGAACAATGAAAACGGTGGAATTACAAATGACAGTTTGCTTTTGGAGGTTCCTAAATCTGAATTAATAAATACCAATCTTGAAGCCAGCACTACAAACTTAAAAGGTACATATTACTATGTTAATGGCGAGTACAGGTTTGGAAAAATTATTGAGACTGAAAAAGATTCAGGATTATTCAGGCCAATATTTGGGATTTATGTAGGTTCACAATATGAAAGGCATCAGCAAAAGTTCTCGGACGAAGAAGAAGCCAAAAATACTTTTTTTGAAAACACTTATTATGACGATGCATATATAACTGATTCAATCAGGTTTAATAAAATTGATAATGTAATTCAACTGAAACAATATGAAAATGCCGAGAGAAAAACAAGTTTTGGCAAAAGGGCTTTTCTTGGTATCGATTTTATAAACACAACAACCCCGGGCCGTGATTCGGCAAGAACTGCAGGATTGGATACCAACCGGTATGAAAGTATTGTGAAAAACTACTCTAACTTATACGTTGGCGGCGGTATTTTCCGGGAAAAGGGAAAATTCTGGACATGGGATTTCGATGGAAAAATATATCTGATTGGCCAAAAAGCCGGGCAGACTGAACTCTCAGGGACTATTTCAAAACCATTTAAAGTATTGAAAGATTCGGCAGCTTCGCTTGTAATTGGCGGATTTATAAACAATAAAGCAGCCGATTATTTTCAGGAAGAGTTTTATTCAAACCATTTTCGGTGGAACAACAACTTCAATATGGAGCAACGGATGGACGTAAATGGAAGCATTATTTCACCCCGTTTCAAATTAAAGCTAACAGGAAATTATGCCATCATAAACAACTTTATTTATAACAATTACGAAGGAATTCCGTCGCAAACCAACAAAGAGTTACTTGTGTTATCAGCTTTTGCCGATAAAGATTTTAACTATCGTAACCTGCATTTTAGGGTGCGGGCTTTGTGGCAGAAAGCTTCAAATGAAGAGTTTATCCATCTGCCCGATTTTTCGGGATTTGTTTCGGCCTATTATAAATTTGTGATTTCAAAAGTTATGTTCACGCAAATTGGTTTTGATACACGTTATAACACAATGTATTATGCCGATGCCTATTCGCCGTCAACAGGATTGTTTTATCTTCAAAACGAAAAAAAGTACGGAAACTACCCTTATATTGATGTTTATGCTAATTTGCGACTGAAAAGAACAATTGTATTTTTCAAGATGGTGAATATAGGTACAGGATTTTTAAATGGAGAATACATGACAACTGCGCACTATCCAATGCCCCGTTCATCGTTCAGATTTGGGATTTCGTGGTTGTTTTATGATTAATGAAATTTAACTTAACATACAAAAAAGGAGCAGCTGTTTTTCTATTCTTGTTTTTTGCTTTTGTTGTTATTTTTTTATGGGTTGAAATTAAGGAGTCGCTGGAAAAGGAAAAGTTTGAAACGGAAAACAAACTAAGTGATTTTGCACGAATTAAGAAAACAGGCATATTAAAAGCTGCTGTTGATTACAATTCAACCAATTACTTTATATACCGCGGAAAACCGATGGGTTTTCAATATGAATTGTTACAGGCATTAAGTAAAGATCTTGAGGTAAACCTTGAAATAGTTGTTTACAATAGTATCAGCGAGTCGTTTAACGGTTTGCTCGACAACCGGTACGATGTTATTGCACAAAACCTTACCATAACCGGAAAACGGAGCAAACAAATTGAGTTTACGGTGCCACTTCAACAAACTCAGCAGGTTTTGGTACAACGTGAGAAATCAGGTAAAATTGGAAAAGCTGGTTACATTAATTCGGTGCTGGAACTTGAAAATAAAAGAGTTTATGTTCAGAAAAATTCTGCGTATCATCAGCGTTTGCTAAACTTGTCGGAAGAAATTGGCGGACATATTGCAATAGTTACCGACTCGGTTCACAGTACCGAAGAATTGATAGCGAGGGTTGCCAAAGGTGAAATTGATTACACCATTTGCGACGAAAATATTGGGAAACTGAACAAATATTATTATCCCAATCTGGACATTTCACTTCAGGTAAGTTTACCCCAAAACATTGCCTGGGCAGTTCGCAAAGGCTCGGTTGAATGGAAAGCATTTTTAGATAAGTGGCTTACCGACATGAAAGAAACACGCAAATTTAATTTCCTTTATTTTAAATATTTTGAAAGTCCAAGGGTTGCCGAACGCATGACCAGCGAATTTAACAGTATTTCGGGGAGCAGGATTTCGAAATATGATGGCATAATAAAGGAAGTTTCGAAAGAATACAACTGGGACTGGCGGCTGATTTCGGCAATTGTTTACCACGAATCGAGGTTTAACGAGGATGCAGGATCGTGGCTGGGTGCTTACGGTTTAATGCAATTGATGCCCGCCACTGCCGAAGCTTTTGGCATTGAGAATATAGAAAACCCGAAGCAAAATGTAAAAGGGGGAGTTTTGTTGCTGAACTCATTAAACAACCAGTTTTTAAAAAGTATTCCCGACTCAACCCAGCGTATAAAATTTGTGCTCGCTGCCTACAATATTGGGCTGGGGCATGTAAATGATGCACAACGCCTTGCAAAAAAATACGGCAAAAATCCAAATATTTGGGATGACAATGTTGATGTTTACCTTCAAAATAAATCGGATGAACAGTATTTTAAAGATGAAGTTGTGCGCTTTGGTTATTGCCGGGGAGAAGAAGCTACAAATTTTGTAAGAAATGTAATTAACAACTACAAGCAGTATAAAAATGTTATTGATTATTAAGTATCAATCAGAAGTTTTATTTATTCAACGATTAATTTTTCAGTTATAATACCAGGTTCAGTTTCAATTTTTAGCAGGTAAATCCCGGGTTTAAAAGATTCAAGTTTTAATATGGTTTCTTCCGGTTCCCATTTATCCCATTTCTTTGCGACACGGCCTGATAAATCGAAAATTTCAATTTTTTTAATTTTAATATCGCAGGGGTTTGAAATTGTTATTTGGTTGGTTGCCGGGTTCGGGTAGAAACTTATATTTAAATCAGGAATGTTATAAACTACTATTCCTGTGGGATTTAATCTTTTGTAATAAACCTCAAAACAATCACTACAATATTCATGGTAGAAACGCACCGAATCCTTGTTGAAAAACTCCACGTGTATCATTCTGTCAGGATCGCATGGCCCATCTTCAAAACAGGGATTAATAAATTCAAGATCGTGTATTTCTGGTATTATACTGTTGATTTCGAAAACTGAGGGGTTATTCTGAAAAAAATGAAAATTAGCTTTTCCCTGGTTTGTCATTGTATCGTTAATAAAACTTCGAAACAAAAGGCTATCACTAAATTCATCTTTTTCAACAATTACATTTACGGTATATCCATTTTCTTCGGGGTGGCCAAACCCATTGCCTCCTAACCCTCCACCTGAATCGCACCATTCCCATTCACCTACTAGTAAGTTTGAAACAGAATCAAGCATTGCTTTGTAAACGGAATCTGTTTGTGCATCTACAACCTTAATATGCATATAATCGAATTTTCCTGAAACACACCCCAATGAATTAATTGCCTGAATAGAATAATTGGTACTGTAACCAGGCTTTGCCCAACCATTTATATCGGTAGAATCAGTTAAGCCTTGGGCCGGACTTATTAAATACGAGATTGGAGTTAATGGATTATCAAGATAAGGTTTTATTAATTTGACACTATCACCTTTAACAATATATTGAAAGTTGGGGTACAGTAATTGTTTCCATATTCCGGCACGTATAAAGTTAAGGGTGTCATATGCAATCTGCCCGGTCGCATCTTCTACTTTAAGATATAACGCAGTCCATTTTTCAGGAATATCATGTAAATATGTTGTTGGATTGCTTTTAGTTGAATCATCTAACATTCGACCTAAATCATACACAATAGGTTCATTATCTTCTGTACCCACAAATTTTCCAAACCATAAATAAGTATAGGGTTCAACGCCACCTGAAGCAGTTGGGGAACCACCAATTTCAATTTCTACTGCAAATTCATCAGAGCAAATTATTTTATCTTCGCCGGCATCTGCTTTAAGTTGGGCAAATGCTGATAAACAAAAAAGCGTTGCAAAAATGAGGTTGAATACTGAAAAATAAAGCTTCAGTTTTGAATTTTTCATTTTTTCATTGTTAAAATTATTGTTTAACGAATTTTTCATTAATAGTTGAGTTATTCGTCTTAATCTGTATGAAATATATGCCCGGCGGGATCGTTGAGACATCAACTGTATCGTGGAATTCTGAAACAATTTTGTGGGAGACAATATGACCATTTGTATCAAAGATCTTAACCTGATATTCCACTTGATCCCTATTCTTGATATCTATATATAGTGCGCTCCTTGCCGGGTTTGGATATATTGAAATTTTGTCGGGATAAGAAAATTGCTTGTTGTTGGTTAAATTATTGTCGGTATAAAAGCAATTGGGATAGGTTTCATTGGTATAAACCGTATTTCCGTTTTGCTGCACACAAAGCAAGATTTTTTGTATTTCATTGCCACTGTAGCAACGATCCAAAATCCCTTTCAAACTCCCAATCTTTTCAATCCAGGTGTCAGCATATTTTTCATTATTACCCAATTGGATTCTTAGCCTGTTTACTCCATTAACCTCAACAGAATCAACATTTATAACCTTCATTTGCTCATAATATAACGGCAACTCTACTGATGCCAATAACAGTGAGTTTCCGGATTGTACAGAGAAATCATAAAGTAGCATGTCTCGTAATCCGCCGTAATCCAATTCGTGATAATATACTCGTTTTTCCACTTCTCTTATTAATCCAGTCACATTCCAATTAACACCAAGCGAATCGCTGCTTTGCCATATTTTACTATAAGTTCTGTCGTTAAGAATTGTATCCCCTTGAAACTTGATATGATAGCTCTCCACCGAATCCTTTCCCGGCAAATCTTTGTAAATGTGCATACCGGACCATACAACTCCTTCATTCACAATAAAATCAGTTTTCTTTAATACAGTTGTACAATCATCATAATCTGAATTTATATATTCTTGCCCTTGATCTGTTGAAAAGCAACGAACTTCATCGGATAAACCGCTCCCCCCAAAAACATCATGATAAAATGGATTCACAAGATTTCCAATTCCTTCGATCCAGCTTAGTGTAGCCTGTGTATCGATATGGTAATCTTCCGGCAACATCTCCAGGCGTAAACGATTAACTCCGTTTATATCAACCGAGTCGATCTTGATTACCCTGTATTGTGCTGAATCGAGTTCTAAATATGGACAATATATTTTATCTCCCACATTGAGGCTAAAATCGTATAACGGGTATTCTTTCCCCTCGGCCGATTTTTTAAAGAATACTTTTTTTGAATCTGTGCGAACAAAGCCAACCAATTCAATTAAATTACCAGTTTCCTGGTTTCCTGTTCTCGAAACTATCGTGTATGTTTTTTGGTTGATTATGGTGTCATTCTCAAAATGATAATTCAGGATAAAAACAGGACCGGGCATAGAAGGGTTGATACTTCGCTGTACTTTCCATTCAGGATTGTCGCTTAAAGATGGAAAAACTCTTTGAGTGTAAGCCACATTGAAAAACAAGGTTGCCAATACAACTATTGTTACTTTTTTTAAAAACATTATTGTTCCTTTTTACTCTGTTAACAACATCTGCTTCGTATCCACAATCTTGCCATCGCAAACCAAACTGTACAAATACATACCGGCAACAAATTCGTTTGCGTTTATTGTTTCATTCCCGTTCCCCCTTTTTGTTAAGGTGATTGTTTTTAAAAGTGTGCCAGTCATATTACAAATATGCAGTTGCGCGTTTTGTGCAGTTTCAGGTATTTCAAACTTAATGTTCGTTTGCGTACTAAATGGATTGGGGTTATTCTGATAAAGTCTGGCCTGATTTCCGCTTACTTCCAAATCATCGAATCCTGTAATTGAACCACTCTTCAAACTTGTTTCGCAACAATCAGCCAGGTCATTTTTTAATTCCTCAATTTGTGCCTGCTGTTTTTTCATAATTTTACAAAGTTTTGCGGGCAGGTGAGCGCTAACTTTCTGCCCGGGTTAAACAATAATTTTTATTTAAAGGTAGCCCGGCTGTTTATTTAGCTGGGCTATTTTTTTGCTGTCACAGGACAGAAAAAACGGTTTGAAAAATTCTTTTTTGGAAATATTTGCACCTCCCCATGCAGATTTTTTGCGGGAGTAAAAGTTTAACGAACTTGTTGATGGATTTTGCAGGATTCGGTTTCATATTGCTCGTATTTTTTTGGTTAAAGCAAATATATAGTAAAAAAAAGCAAATAATACTGCAATTTAATCAGGGTTGTTTGGTTTTTTTATTTTTTTTATTTAATAAAAATCAGTAAATGAGGTTGTTATTGGTTGGCAAATATGTTGTATAACATAGGTTTAAAAATTGTAAATCCAACGGTTTAACAGAATCCCAGAAATTATGTTGAGGAATTAAGTACAACTCAGTTGCAGACTGACTATAAGTTATTACCCACTGACTTTAATTCAAACAAAGATTGAGTTGTACTCAGTTGCA
>DAOPKR010000087.1:0-11363 GCA_035391305.1 Draconibacterium sp. | reverse complement strand
AAGTTATTACCCACTGACTTTAATTCAAACAAAGATTGAGTTGTACTCAGTTGCAAACTGACTCCCACTTAGCTTTCCTTTGAGTTGTATTCAGTTGCAGACTAACTTCTACTTAGCTTTCCTTTGAGTTGTACTCAGTTACAGACTAACTTCTACTTAGCTTTCCTTTGAGTTGTACTCAGTTGCAGACTAACTTCTACTCAGCTTTCCTTTGCGTTGTACCCAATAATTAAGTGATTTAATTACTTATGGTTTGGCCAGGATTCGATTATCATCCGAGATTAATTCAGGGCAAAACCGAAAGAATGAACTTTGCCACTAAATTTTTAAAGAAGCATCAGTTTAACAAAAGTATTTGCAAGGTGATATCTGGTTGGAATAAGTTTAACTATTATTGGTTGATGCTCTGTCAGGTTAATACAAAATTTAAACACCAATTAAGAATTAATTAGTTACAAACCCAGAATATCATAAAATTCAGATAAAATCATGGCGGTTGCGCCCCAGATAATTTCGCCTTCAAACTTAAAACAGGGCACTTTTAATGTTCCGGTAATGGTTTTTAGTTCAGCTTCTTCCAGGGCATTTTTCATGTTTTTCAGCGGGAACGAAATTGTTTTTTCCACCTCGTTTTCGCAAATGTTAAACTCCGGTTTTTTGCTGAGCCAGCCCACAAACGGGTGAATCTGGAACCGGCTTACCTGCACATATAATTCTGATAGTGTTCCGAGTATTTCAATTTGTTCAGATGTAATCCCGATTTCTTCCCATGTTTCACGCAAAGCAGTTTCGAGCGCTGTTTCGCCTTTTTCAATCCGTCCGCCCGGTAATGCAATTTGTCCGGCGTGGTGTTTCATGTGTGCGGGGCGTTTTATTAAACAAACGTGCAATTCGTTGTTTTCATGATAAAGCAAAAGTAAAACGCTGCTGTGTTTCATGCGGGACTGATCGTCGCTGCCGGCAACAAGTTCCCGGTTCACAGGCAGCATCCTGCGGTGCGAAGTTGAACCCGGCAACGATTGCGACAAAGCTTTTTTGATATTTTCAGCATCGAAAAACATGCTGCAAAATTAAAAAAAATACCCGCCGAAACGGGTATTTAAACTCAATAGTAATGAAATATAAAAACTCAAAAATCTTAATTCGAAATAGAAATTAAAAAGAACCAATAAATTTTTACAACCTTAAAAATTCAAATGTCGGATATCCTTTTTCACCTGTTGAATTATAATAGTCGATAAACCGCAATTTATAGTAAAAACCAAGCCTGTTTTTTATTACATATATCTTCTTTGGTTTTACCTGGTACATTCCATTGTCAAAATTATAGTCTTTCCATTCGTAACCGATAATATCCTTTTGATTAACAAGGTTTTGTTCCTCTGCAATCTCAAAACTAACTTCTTCAAACGGGGTAACTGAATCTAATGCGGCAACAGTTTTAAACGGATTTAACAAAACTCCTGTAACGAGGTACGGATACGGGTCGCCAACATCGGTAAAAAGCAGGGTCGAATATTTGCAAAACTGTAAATCCCAACTGTTTTTATTGGGTTCAATATCAACAATTCCTTTATCGAAAGAGAAACACACAAAGTTTACAGAAGTGTCTTTTTGTACAAGCATTGTTTTTTCATCGCTTCCGTTGAGGTTGGCAAAACGAACAACAAAAGTATTTTCATCCTGCAGGTTGAAAGTAACTTTTCTCTCGCCTAATAAATTAAAATCTTCGTCGGTTCCACGGTCAATTACATACACATTTTGCAACGACACAGGTTTTTCTTCTTCAACCCGATACCAGTTTCCAATGGCTGTGCTGTCAAGGTTTCCGTGCGATGGATCAAAATTCATGGTCAGTCCGGCGCTGCTTTTTACATTTTCAAAATCAGTTTGGCCTGTGTTTCCGGCCAGCATCATTTTAGACGTATTCAGAATGATATGCCATCCGTTTTCGGAGGTCTCGAAACCCAGGTCCCAATCTGAAAGCAAATTCTGTTTTACTGTTGTATTGCTTTCCAGATCATAAAAAATCTGGTATATATAATTTTCGGTAAGCTCAACTTTACCAACCGTTAAATTTCCGGGGTCATGCGCGGGCACCATTTCATCCTGCTCAAAACACGAAGTGAGTGCAAATAAGAGGATGATATAAATTGCTGAAAATCTCATAATCAGTTTAATATTTCACAAAATTAATTTTCATGCTGAGAAAATAAGTTCGTCCCCAGCCAACAAGTGATGAAGCGCCTCCACCGCCGCCATGTCCCGTTCCACCTCTAATTCCCTGGCCGCCAACTTCTTTATTGTCGAAAATATTTTTTACACCCGTGGTTACTGAAAACCTGCTTTGCCAGAATTTTTTCATCACGTTAACATCCAGGTTGTTAAAGGCGTTTATATATCCAATTGTAACTTCTTCGGCTGAGTTAAAAAAATAAGTTGGGTATTTCCCCGAATATTTGTAAAAAATGGAGAGTTTTGCATTGCTTTTTACAAAGTTCACATCAAAACTTGTATTCCAGTTGTTTGAATAAATAAAGTTATTGCTGTCGAAAGCTTCATCTTTTCGGCCAATTCTTGAATAACCTGCCTTTACATTTAACAGCGACGACTGATATAAAGAACCCGAGATTTCAAAACCAAGACTTGAAAATTTTCCAGTGTTTTCGTTTTTATAATGAAGCAGATTATCGGGGTCAACCTGAACCAGGCTGATTTTATTATCGATGATATTATAAAAAGGTTTCAGATCAAAAACAAGCGTAGTTTTTCCCTTTGTAAATTTATAATTCGCCGATGCATTAAAACTGTGCGAACGTTCGGACTGCAGGCTGTCATTTCCTTCAACCTGGTGGTTACTGTCGAAGAAATACAGATATAATTCTTTTAACGAGGGAGAACGAAATCCCCGCGCATATGAAGCCCTAAGGGTTATTTTTCCCGGTTTGTACATAAAGTTTACAGACGGAGTTAGCGGCGCTTTGTATCTTGTGTTATATGCAGCTCTTATTCCGGGCTGAACAGATAAACTTTCCACAGGTTTCCAGATTGCGCTTACAAAAAGTGCGTAATCGCCAATATCCTGCATTTCGTTTTCTATTCGTTTTCCACGGGCGGTTTCATAGTTTAAATCGAACCCGGTTTGAAAGCTGAACTTAGCGCTGTCGGGTGTAAAATTATATGTTCCGCGGGCCATAAACGAGTTGAAAGATGACGTGTCCTGGTCTTCGAATGCAGTTGTGAGGATTTTGCTCAAATCGGTTAAATCTACAAGGTATTTTTCCTTTTGCCTTTCATAAAACGAATAGGCGGCTAATAAATTAAATCCTGCATACTCACCTAATTTATTTGTTATTTCGGCACTGTTGTTAACCCGGAGAGTTTTATACCATGTGTCGTTTGCTTTTTCATAATACGGAGCAAAAGGTTCGTTGCGGTCAAGCAGGCGTTCCCTGAATAAATCAGACTTTAAACGAAGTTTTGTTTTTTCGGTGTTATAATAATATGAAAGACCTGCGTTATATTGTTCCTTTGGTTTCCATTGTTTTGAGCGTGTATCTTCAAGCGAATACCCACTAAAAAAATTGCGGCCACCGTTTACTTCGAAAGCATTTTTTTTGTGACGAATTGAAGTTAGAAAATTGAAATTGTAGGTTCCAATACTTTCATAATACGAGTTCACACTTGTTTTGTATTTTGCATGCGAACTGTTTTCGGTAATAATATTGATTACACCACCCAGTGCATTACTTCCATAAATCACTGACATGGGACCTTCAACCATTTCAACCTGACTTACATTGTCGAGATTTAACTGGCTTAAATCAATATTGCCATCTAACCTGCCAATCACCGGAACTCCGTCAACAAGTATTTTAATGTTTTCGCCTGTTACACCCTGCAACGACATGCTGGTTCCTGTTGATGGATCATTGGAAAGCCTGATGCCCAGTTCGTCGGATAAAATGCCTGCAAGATTTGTAGCTGCCTTGCTTTCAATGCGGTCTTTACCAATCAGCTTAATATCGTAAATTGATTTATCGGCGCTCACCGGTTTAAACTGCCCGGTTACAACCACCGAATTTAATTCGTAATAAGAAGGTTTTAAAACATAGGTTTTTGCAGCAATTCCCGGTGAGAGAGTATCGATTAAAGCCTGGAAACCCATGCAACTGATGCTTATAATTTTTTTCTGATTGAGCGAAAACTGAACAGTGCCGTTTATATCGGTTATGTAGTAATCCTTTGTATGACTGTCAATACTTTCCACACAAATATTTGCATACGGAACAGGTTCTCCTTTTGAAGTTTCGGCATCAAATACTTTAACTTTTACTTCCTGGGCAAAAGCTAAAGTATTTATACAGACAGCATAAAATATGATTTTTATCTTCATCAATTTAATTGAGTAAAAGCCGGGAAATGAAATACCGGTTGTTTTACTGACAACCGGTATTTCATTTAATTATATTCCTATTTTTTTAAAAACTTTACTGTTTTTGCTTCGTTTCCCGAACGTACATATAAATTATAAAGTCCGGCTGGCAAAGCACTTATATTCAGTGTGTTTTTGTTTAAACCGGTATTTTCAGAATTTTGGGTTTTTAATACAACCTGCCCCGACATGTTATAGACTGTAAATTCAGTAACACCGCTAAAATCATGAATTACATTAATTTCCTGAGTTGCTGGATTTGGAAAAACGGTCAAATTACGTTCCGAAGTGTTTTTAATTCCTGTAGCGTTCATTTTGGTTTTTACAAACGAATAGGTACCTGTTGCACTTCCGCTAAAACCTGTAAAATAAAGTTTCCAGATTGATTTATCAGCACCAACTGTATCCTGAACAAAATAAACAGTTTCAGGATCAACTACATATTGAAATGTTGTCATGCTAAACGATTTCCAATCCGAACCTATTTCCGAGATTGTATCGTTGAACATTGATTTCTGGTAGTCTGTAAATTCGCTTTGCGAAACTCCTTTTACCTGTTGTATTTTAACTCCTGCATTCGACAAAACGCCTGTTACATAATATGGAATGTTGTAATCATAATATCTTGTAAATAAAAGCTGCCATCTTTCAGCGGGTTCCTGATCTGTAACTGCATTGTTTGCCAATGAAAAGTGGATAAACGATTTTCCAGCGTAATCGTTTGCGTTAAGTATTATTGTAGTATCGTTTTGCCCATCCAGATCGGCATATTTAAATGTCCAGACATTTTGAACCGCCTTTTTTTGCTGAATAATTAGTTTTTTATAGCTTTCATCAGCCAGCTTAACAATAAAAATACTGTCGCCCGAAATGTAATGAGATGCCATATTGTAGGTTCCCCAGCCGTAGTCAAATTCATTTCCGGGAACAGTGTTGGCATTAAAAGCCCCGTATTCCCAGTCAACTATCGAGTTGTACATTGGTTTCCATGCCATTCCTGTTGTGTCAACAGTTTCCCAGCTGCCAACTGCTCCGTTTGGCCACGTGTAAACCATTACACCGCTACCGTTGTTTGCCAAAACCGAAACACTCATTTGCTGAGCGTTAAAGGCAATGTCCCAACTGTTTCGCGGCGCTGTTTTCAAAACTCCACTTTCAAAATTATAGTAAGCTTCATTTGCATAGTTTTCTCCGGTGGCTACATCCACCTGGGTTTGTGATATCGCAGGGATAATAATTATTATTGAAAATAGAAATGTAAAAATTGATTTCATGATAATACTTTTTAAGTTGTAATTCTAATTGTTTGCGATTGTTTCGAAGTACCGAAACAATTATAAAATGTTTAATCTGTTTCACTCACGCAAGACAGATTTCGTTAAATTTTATATTCAGAAATGAAACGATTAACAGGGTAAAAAGTTAAAAACAGGCGGCGCTTTGTTACCTGAATTTGCGAAAAAGGGTGATTTCCACTTTTCGCGAACTTTTTTAGAATGGACTATTTGAATAACAGAATCTTCAAATTCGGTAAAAATGTTTTGAAGTTTTTCAATTGAATCGAAATGTACATAATGTGTATTGTTCACCTCCAAAACAACTTCCTGGCGGATTTGAACATTTTCAAATTGCAGTGTTTCAGTTAAAATATTTGATTGAGGCTCGGCAGAAAATAAGAATACAAACGGCAAACATACCGTAAGTATCAGGGTTAAAATCTGGCCTGTTGCTCCAACAAAAAACATTTTCGACTAATTTTTAAAGATGTCAAAGATATGTTTTTTATGAAAAGAAAGTGATTAATATGAATTGATAAATGTTAACGCACCTTTTTTATACAATTTGCTTGTAGTTTGTTTAATGAAAAATGCTGAAGCTGATATTTATTGTCAAATATGCATTCTTAATTGTTTGATTTTAAGAATTATATCATTAACTTGAAAACCTTATTTCTAAGTGTTCAAATAAAAGTTAAATCTTAAAAAATCGAAAAATGAAAAAACTATTCTTTTTTATTATCGCTGCAGTTGCTTTGGCATCCTGTAAGCCATCGGCAGAACAGAAAGCTCCGCTCATTCCCATGGAAGACTTTTTTCGGAACCCGGAAAAAACAGCTTTTATGCTTTCACCAAATGGAGAGTATTTTTCGTATATGGCTCCCTATGAATCGCGGCTGAATGTTTTTGTACAAAAAATTGGTACAGAAGAAGCCATCCGTATTACAAGCGAAACAGAACGTGATATTGCAGGTTATTTGTGGGCTAACAACAACCGGATATTATTTCTTAAAGATACCGGGGGCGATGAAAATTTTCATTTGTACGGTGTAAATATTGATGGATCGGATTTAAAAGGATTGACAGTGTTTGAAAAAGTAAGAACAGAGCTAATTGATGAACTTGAAGATATTGAGGACGAAGTAATAGTTGGGCTAAACAAACGTAATCCGACGGTTTTCGACCCTTACCGCTTAAATATTGAAACAGGTGAATTAACGATGCTTGCCGAAAATCCGGGCAATATTATGGGATGGATGACCGACCATGAAGGAAAACTTCGGATAGCAGTTGCATCAGATGGAGTAAATACAACTTATTTGTATCGCAATACGGAAGAAGACAAATTTGCACCGGTTTTAACAACAAATTTTAAAGAAACGGTCAATCCGGTAATCTTTACTTTTGATAATGAAAAGGTGTATGCTTTGTCAAATCTCGAACGCGATAAACTGGCATTGGTAACATTTGATATTGCGAACGGAAAGGAAAGTGAAATACTTTACGAAACAGAAGAAGCTGATCTTACCGGCATAATTTATTCAAAAAAGGATAAAAAACTGTTGGCTGTAAATTGGTACACCGATAAAAGAAAAGAAAGTTTCTTTGACGCGGAATATGAAGCGATGATGAATAAACTGAAAGAAAAACTGCCGGGTATTGAAGTTCGGATAGCCAGCGAAAATAAGGCAGAAGATAAATTTATGATACGAACTTTCAGCGATAAAACCCGGGGCGAATATTATTTTTACAACAAGGAAACCGATGAATTGACTTTGCTGGCAGAACTCAGTCCATGGCTTAAGGCTGAGAATATGTGCGAGATGAAAACAGTGAATTATACTTCGCGCGATGGGCTGAATATTCAGGGTTACCTCACTTTACCTCTGGGTTATAAAGCTGAAAAATTACCTGTTGTGATTAATCCTCATGGTGGTCCATGGGCACGTGACAACTGGACTTTTAATCCCGAAGTACAGTTCCTGGCCAACAATGGTTACGCAGTTTTGCAAATGAATTTTCGCGGGTCAACCGGTTTTGGCAAGGCTTTTTGGGAAGCGTCATTCAAACAGTGGGGAAAAACAATGCAGGACGATATTTCTGATGGTGTTAAGTGGTTAATTGATGAAGGAATTGCCGACCCCGAAAGAATCGCCATTTACGGAGGAAGTTATGGCGGATATGCAACACTGGCAGGGCTTTGCTTTTCTCCTGAATTGTATGCAGCCGGTGTCGATTATGTGGGTGTATCAAACATGTTTACATTTATGAAAACCATTCCTCCTTACTGGAAACCAATGTTGGACATGTTGTACGAAATGGTTGGAAATCCTGTAACTGACAGTTTATTGCTGGCTGAGGCTTCTCCGGTTTATCATGTCGATAAAATTAAAGCACCTTTGTTTGTTGCGCAGGGAGCTAATGATCCGCGTGTGAATATTAACGAATCAGATCAGATTGTAAATGCTTTGAAAGAACGTGGAATTGATGTTGAATATATGGTAAAAGACAATGAAGGACACGGATTTGGGAATGAAGAAAATCGTTTCGATTTTTACAGGGCAATGATTGCTTTTCTGGATAAACATTTAAAGCCTGAACCAAAAGAATAAATTAAAGTAAAAAGCTCTTGCAGATTTATCCGCAAGAGCTTTTTTTTATAATTCAGCTAATCAAACCTTATGGTTTTGTCGGGCGAAATTTTACTGACCAAATAACTTGGAATTATCAGCATAAAAGTTGTAATAGTCAGACAACCAATATTTAAGAGCAAAATATGTAAAATGTTAAAATTCACCGGAACTACATCAACATAGTAAGTTGCCGGGTTTAATTTAATGATATGAAACAGTTTCTGGAGTAAAATCAATGCAATGCCAATTACATTTCCCCACAACATTCCGCGGCTGGTAAGAAATACCGAAAGGTACAGAAACACTTTCCGGATACTCCAGCTGGGGCTCCCCAAAGCTTTTAAAACACCAATCATTGTGCTGCGTTCCAATATCAAAACAAGCAATGCCGAAATCATGTTAAACCCGGCTACCAAAACCATTAAAGAAAGGATTACCCAAACATTCATATCAAGTATCGAAAGCCAATCGAATATTTGAGGATATTGCCGGGTTATGGTTTCTGTGCGGAGGATCGCATCGTTTTCCTGGCTGTAAAAAACCACAAGATTTCTGATTTCGCGTTCAATTTCATCAATTTTGTTGAAATCGTCAACAATAATTTCAAACCCGCTGATCTGGTCGTTTTGCCAGTCATTTAAACGCTGAACCTGTTTAATATCGCCAATAATAAAAAGATTGTCAAACTCTTCGAGGCTTGTACGGTAAATTCCGCAAACCTTTAGCTGAAGCATCCTCGGTGTAACTTCATTTTCATTCACGAAATAAAGAACTGCAGAATCACCGGTTTTCAATTGCAATAATTTCGAAACATTTTCTGAAAGCAAAATTTCATTAACCCGATTTGTGTCATTTAATTGCGGAAGAACTCCATCTACAAGATTTTTCTGAAAAAATGCCCAGTTGTAACCCGGTTCAACCCCTTTAAAAACTATTCCCTGAATAGATTCATCGGTTTTTATCATTCCCGGTTTTGTTGCAAAAACCTGAATGTTTTTAATTTCAGCCAACGAATCCAGTTTGCCCAAAAATGGCTGGTTTTTCGAAATGGGCGGAAGTTCGTAAGAGTTTCTCGATTCGTAATTTACAATTTGAATATGCGAGCCAAAGCCGATAACTTTATTTCTGATTTCAGTTTTAAACCCCGTGATAACCGCCACCGAAACAATCATAACAGCCAGGCCAAGCGCAATTCCAAAAAGCGCGATACGGATGATTTTCTTCGATAAAAAATGCTGGTTTGTTTTATCGAAAAAAAGCCTGTTCGAAATAAAAAGTTCGGTATTCATTCCGGTTTGGAATTAAATTTTATTCAACCCTGATTTGTTATAATCTCCGAAGTTTTTTCATCTTCTACATCCGTTCTCCTGTTAATAAAAGGCAGGATCATCATCGAAATTAAGCCAACTAAAATTATCATAACTGTAGAAGTGGAGTGCGCCACAAAAGCAAAAATTACCCCGTTTTCATAAGTCACCCCGTATAGTGAAAGTGCTTCGATTGCCATAAAATGCCAGGCTCCAATTCCTCCCTGCACCGGCGCTACCATCCCGAAACTTGCAAAAACAAAAGTTGTTAATCCGGCAATCGGGTTCAAATCTCTCGTAAAATCGAAGGCAAAAAATACGGCATAAAGCATCAGGTAATAGCAAAACCAAATAAAGGCCGAATGAAACCAAAACCACCCTTTTCGCTTTATTGAACGGATGGAAATAAATCCTTCCTTAAAATTTATAAGAATGGAAACTACTTTTTTAAATACTGAAGTTTGTTTGAATGTGTTTCGGAATAAATAAATTACAACTGCAAACGCAACCACTCCAATAATCAGGTAA
This sequence comes from Draconibacterium sp., assembly GCA_035391305.1. Lineage (GTDB taxonomy): Bacteria > Bacteroidota > Bacteroidia > Bacteroidales > Prolixibacteraceae > Draconibacterium. Next base: position 1,183 of record DAOPKR010000087.1, on the reverse strand, counting down.
GGCGAAGTAAAGACACCGGTAAGTTTTTGTTTAATTTCGGGGTTGTGTTGTATGAAACTCAGCATTTGCCCAAACTGCGAAAAAACAACAACCAGCAACAGTAGCAACAACGAAATAACGTCAATCAGACGCTCGGCAACCACGGTTCCGAAAAGTTTTGTAAACGATATTTTTTCATATCTCGAAAGCACGCCGCACCTCGATACTTCACCCATTCGCGGGAAGGCCATGTTCATTAAATACCCCACCATGACAGCGATAAAAGTATTGGCAAACCGCGGTTTATGGCCAATCGGTTCTATCATTAAACCCCAGCGCAAAGTGCGGCTGATATGACTTATTAAACCGATAAAAAGCGAAACTACAACCCAAAAGTAGTTCACCTCATTTTTCAGTACCGATTTTATGCGGTCAATGTCCTGATCTTTATAAATGAGCCAGAAAATAAATATTCCGAGGGTAAAGAATATAATGAATTGCAGAATTTTAATTAATGTTTTTTTCAAACCAGGTAAGTTTTAGAGCTGTGTTTTGTTTATCAAAATTACATTTCGCCAAATTATTCCTACTTTTGCGAATCGAAATTAAAAAATTAACAACGGCTGTTTTCTTAAGCGGCAAAAGTATAAATTTGTTTTGTTAATTTCATAAAAGGCAACTTAGTAATCAGGAGAAATGGACGGGGAGAGTAATGAGTTTTGTAAAACCAAAAAAAAGTCTGGGACAGCATTTTTTGACCGATCAGAATATCGCACGAAAAATTGTTGACAGTCTGGGTTCCGAAACCACCGACGTTTTGGAAATTGGCCCGGGAATGGGTGTACTTACCCAATATCTTCTGAACCGCCCTGAAATAAATCTTCATGTCATCGAAATCGACAGGGATTCTGTTGAATATCTGCACCAAAACTTTCCTCAATTAAATAATATCTGGTCCGAAGATTTTTTGAAATCCGCCATTTCAGAAAAGTTTGAAGGTAATTTTAGCATTATTGGTAATTTTCCTTACAACATTTCATCGCAAATATTTTTTAAAGTGCTGGGCATGCGCAACCGTATTCCGGAAGTTGTTGGAATGGTACAAAAGGAAGTTGCCGAGCGCATTGCTTCGAAACACGGCAATAAAAACTACGGAATTCTAAGCGTGATTTTACAGGCTTTTTATGATATTGAATATCTTTTT
>DAOPKR010000086.1:18792-19018 GCA_035391305.1 Draconibacterium sp. | reverse complement strand
ATTCATTTACCTCAGAAGGAACAAAAACAATTTATGCCTGGGTTAAAGATGCTGCCGGAAATGTATCAGAAAGTGCCAAAGGTCAGTTGGTCATTACTTTAATAGTACCCAAACCGGAAACTAATGATGGCAACACTGAAAAATTGGGTAATATATTAGTTTCAAATTTAGTTTCCACAGTTCCAAACCGACGTGCCATGCCTGTAACCTTTAATAACGGGGGAGT
>DAOPKR010000086.1:0-18692 GCA_035391305.1 Draconibacterium sp. | reverse complement strand
CCTGGTCTGCAGGAATGCCATCTGCATATGGTAGCTCTGAAATGGCTGATTATAATTATTCAGTTTATTGTACATACTCACCTGTTGTGACTGTTGAATCTGCCGGTAATGCTGAAGTATATCCTAATATTTCCACAGTTCCAAACCGACGTGCCATGCCTGTAACCTTTAATAACGGGGGAGTAATTGAAAGTATTTCAATTTACCACAACGGAGGAAAAGGAAATGTTTTAATGGGAGTTTATGCAGATAATAACGGTGTGCCATCAACTCTTTTAGAAAAAACTGAACCAACAGTTATTAATTCAACAGCTGGTTGGCAGACTGTTTTATTACCAAGTCCTGTATCGGTTAATGCAGGGCAAACAATTTGGTTGTCGTGGGTATTTGAAAACAATCCCGGAATCAGATATACAACAGGAAAACCCGGCAGGGCTCAATCTTCGGGAACCTGGTCTGCAGGAATGCCATCTGCATATGGTAGCTCTGAAATGGCTGATTATAACTATTCAGTTTATTGTACTTTCAGATTATTTGAAACGAAAGAAGACGTTGAAATACTTAAATCAGGGGACTTGCACGAAGAAGTTTTGAATATTGAAAATAATTTTGTGGATGAGCAATTTGATAATCAACTTACAAGTGCAACCGATTTATTTGAAAACCAAAAAATTGATATGTATCCAAATCCTGCAATTAATAACGTAACAATTAGGTTTTCAGAATTGCCTGTTGAAGGAACAAGTATTACAATTCTAGATATGACTGGCAGGGAATTGCAAAGCCGAATTGTTCGAAATACACTTGAAACATTGGATATTCAGGAGTTGAAACAAGGAATTTACATAGTTAGAACCGGACTTTTTAATAACTACAAAACTCAAAAGCTGATAAAAAGATGATTTAGAAAAAATAAATTTTAATCAAATTCAAAGGCTGGCTGATTTTATCGGTTAGCCTTTTTTGCTTTAAATAAATAAATTATGTTATCAAAATATTATAATATTTATGATAATCTAAAACATTTGCATTGGCATTAACGTAATTATTTTCTAAAACTGGAGGAAAATTACTAACTTGACGTCAGATTTGATTTATAAACCTTGAAAACTTCAACCTCTGGGTTGCATTTATAAGCACATGAAAAAGATATTGGCCATTGATGATAACGAATTTAACCTCAATCTGCTTTATCAGATTGTTAAAAAGTATTACCCTGAATTTCATTTTTTGCAGGCAATTAATGGGACATTAGGTATTGAAATTGCCCGAAAAGAAATTCCTGAAATCATTTTACTTGATATACTTATGCCCGGCCTAAATGGGTACGAGGTTTGTGAAATTTTAAAAAGCGATTCGAACACAAGTCATATTCCCGTTCTTATGATTTCAGCGCTTGGAAGCAATTCAGAAGAACGAACGAAAGGTCTGAATGCAGGAGCCGATGCATTTGTTTCAAAACCATTTGCAGTGAGTGAACTGCAGGCTCAAATAAATGTGGTGCTTCGTGTAAAAAATATTGAAGATATTCTTCGAAAAAGAAACGAAAGTCTTGAACTTTCAATTCAGGCCGAAACAAGCAGATATTTGCGTGAAGAGGAAAGAACAATTCAAATATCGGAACATGCCAGACAATTTTATTGGGAGACGGACAGTAAAGGTGAAATAGTTTATGTCAGCCCGGTTATTAAGTCAATTCTGGGTATTAAGCCGTTTGATATTTTGGGTAAAATTAGCTTTGTACAACTTTTTCAAACCGATACTAAAAATAAACACATTAAGCTTTCTCAAGATTCAGCTATAAAAGAGGCAGAGATTGAATTAAAGGTTGGCAAAAAAAAACTTTGGCTTACTTTCAGTAGTTTCCCGTTTTTCGAAAAAAATGGAAAATATGCCGGAACACGCGGAATATGTTTTGATATTACAAAACGAAAAATAGCTGATTTGGCTCTGCTGAAAAACATGAAAAGAATTCAGCAGTATCAAAAATTACTTAAAAAAATTAATATCGAAATAACAAAAATTGAAGAACGGGAAAGACGAAGAATTGCTGAATACTTGCATGACAGCCTGGGGCAAACACTCTCACTGGCTTTTTTAAAATTATCATCAATCGATAATAAAGATTTTGAGCCGGAAGTAAGGAAAAAAATTGATGAAATATATATTCTGTTAACCAAAGCAATTAACGAATCGAGAGTGTTGACATATGATTTGAGCCCACCTATTTTATACGAACTTGGATTGACTTCAACATTTAAATGGCGGCTAGAACAGATTAAAACTTTAAATAATATTGACACTAAACTTGAAGGAGAAGAAATTAATATTACAGTTAAAAAGGAAATAACCATCTTTGTGTACCGAATCATTAATGAATTATTGCAGAACGTTTTAAAACATGCGCATGCCACTCAGATAGTTTTGGAAATAGCTGAGAAAAAAGGTAAGTATATGATTTCTGTAAAAGATAACGGTGTCGGTTTTAAAAAGGATAAACTGGGAGAGAAAGATAAACCCGACGGTTTTGGCCTTGTAAGCATAAAAGAACGTCTTGAAAGTTTTAAAGGGCATATGTATATAAAATCGGGGCCAGGCATTGGAACCACCGCCACTATTGAAATACCTGTAACAAATAAATAACAATATCAAATGAAAATAAAAGTGCTAGTTGTGGACGACCACCAATTATTTAGAGAAGGAATTGTAACCCTGCTTTCGTCATCGGAAAATATTGAAGTTATTGCACAGGCTGAAGATGGACAGGATGCTATTGAGAAAGTAAAACAGGTTAAACCTGATGTAGTGCTTATTGATATTGCGATGCCCCGAATGAATGGGATTGATGCCACAAAAAAAATAAAGTCACAAACGCCTGCAGTTAAAATAATCATTTTATCAATGCATTTGGAAAAAGAATATGTAAAAGGTGTGCTTGAAGCGGGTGCTGATGGTTATTTAGTGAAGAATTGTACGTATTTGCAGTTAACAGACGCCATTCAATCAGTTTACGGTGGAAAAAAATACCTTAGTCAGGATATTACAGATCAGGTGATTAGTGGATATTTGTCTCCATCTGATACTAAAGAATTGGAATATAATAAATTATCGGAACGCGAAAAAGAGATTTTTTTAATGTTTACTGAAGGAAGGTCAACGCGTGAAATAGGTGACATTTTATATATCAGTGTTAAAACGGTAAATACGCACAAACAGAATATTTTAGAAAAACTCCAGTTAAAATCTACAGCTGATATTGTTAAGTATGCATTAAAAAACGGGTTGATCCATCTTGATTAAATCCATTTGGTTAACCGTTTCAAAATTTCGTCAGCTATAAACTTTTGGGAAAAATTAGGCTCTCAAAGACCGGATTGATTCATTTCATTTTATTTATGATTTTGAAATAACACCATAAATAAAACCAACACTAAGGCTTAAGTACCTTTTTTCATGGTTCATAATCAAAGTTGGACCAACTGAAAATCCAAATAAATCAGTAATCGGGAATTCAAGTTTAGAGTTTATCATAAAACTGACATCTCTGTTTTTTAATAATTCTTTCTTCTCAAAACCTGAATTGCTCTCAGGTTGCTTCGTTAATTGATCAATCATTACCGAAATTCCTGAACCTCCCTGTATTATACACCTTATCGTTTCTTTTGAATTTAAGTTAAAATGACGGCCAACCATAATATTATAATTTTCCATCATTTCATTTGGATTAATGAAATTTTCTTCACTTGAACGATTTCCTGATTTAAGTACCGGAACCTGGTTAACAAATTGATTTGATCCGGCGGAGTAACCAACTTCTACTGAGTATTTACTGTTATATACAAAACTTAATCCCAGGTTACCTCCACTGTTGTTTCCTACCATCAGGTCGCCATTTGCATACAATAAATGTTCATTATCCTTTGAATTTAACCATTCTCGTGACCATTGTGCCGATGATGTACAAAAAATAAATGCACAAAATGAAAGAAGAATATATTTTTTCATAGTTGTGAAATACTAAGGTTTCCTAATCAAAAAGCGTTTTTTATATATGTCGGTTTTAAGACCAATATTACAATGTTAAATTTACAGGATATTAAAGTCTTATATTCATTGAAAAAGCCTGAATTATTATGTTTTGTATGCCTATTTTTAACTTCCAAAAAGCTGAGAGCTTCTCAGTTTTTAAGCCTCTGGTTAATTTCTGCCTTTAACAAATCAATAACAAAATCCAATTTTTTTTATTTGCTATATTTGAGGCGTGAAAAAGTTAAATCAAATAATATCAGTGTTTTTGGCAATGATTTTTATCGTTTCCTCTACCGGTATTTTTATTTACAAAGCACATTGTTCCTGCACAGGAACTGAGCAGGTTGGTATATATTTAAAACCCGAATCCTGCGACGAAAATTTTCATGACCATCATATTCACAATGAGTTGAGTTGCAAAAATACAGTTAGTGAAAACTGTTGCCATGAGACTTCAACTCAAAAGCATAATTGTGGTTGTTCTTCACCTGAAGTTCATTTTTACCGATTAGTAAACGATATAACACATAATGAAGTTCGGTTTGATAGAGCTCCCGGCGTAAGAATTACCGATATTATTCTGATGACAATCGTGTATTTTACAGATCCATTGTTAGTTACTGAAGTAAAATATAATTGTTTTGATTTGCCCCCCAAAATTAAGTCAGCAAAATTCATTTTATTACAGATTAGCCAACTAAAAATTCCACTCTCAGCTTAAATCTTAGTTGATTCAATTGCTTTTTACAGGCAATTGATGGTTTTTATTATCTACTAATTTTTAAGAAATGAGAAAAATTCTATTATTTATTTTAATTCTGTTTCCTGTAATTTCTTTTGGCGAAAATTTGAAAGGTGTTGTTTTTGGAAATGATAAGGAAGCAAAAATTACTTTACCGGGAGTCAATATTTATTGGCAGGGAACAAAAAGTGGCACTGTTTCAGGAAACGATGGAAATTTTGAAATCAAAAAAGGAAACAATCAGCATATGTTGGTATTCAGTTTTGTGGGTTACGAAACAAAAGTTGTACATGTTGACAATTTAGATTTTTTGGAAATTGTTTTGGAGCCCAATCTTGAAATTGAAGAAGTAACTGTTACCCGGAAAGACCGTGGAACTTATCTTTCAGCAATGGAAACCATTCATACCGAACGGATTGGAAGTGCCGAACTTCATAAGGCTGCTTGTTGTAACCTTGCTGAAAGTTTCGAAACAAATCCATCGGTTGACGTGAGTTACAGCGATGCGGTAACCGGCGCAAAACAAATCAGGTTGCTTGGTCTTGATGGTATTTATTCGCAGTTGCAGGTTGAGAATCTCCCTGATTTGCGCGGGTTGGCTACAACTTTTGGCTTAAACTACATCCCCGGCCCCTGGATGGAATCAATCCAGGTTTCAAAAGGTGCTTCTTCGGTTGTAAGTGGCTACGAATCAATTGCAGGACAGATAAATGCGGAAATAAAAAAACCTGATTCGGGTGAAAAATTATTTTTGAATGCCTATGTAAACGAGCATCAAAAATGGGAATTTAACGGTAACACAAACCTTAAAGTTTATAAAGACGTGTTGTCCACTGCATTTCTTGTTCATGCTTCAGGTTTATCAAATCGGATTGATGAAAACGGAGATGGTTTTCTTGATGATCCGCTCACAAAACAATTTCAAATTTCGAACCGATGGAAATTCACAAATTTCAAAGGTTTTATGACACAGGCAGGAGTTAATATTCTTGCTGAAGACAGGCTGGGAGGGCAAATTGGTTTTGAGGACGGGATGATTCCATCGGTTTCAAACCCTTATGGAATCAGCATCAAGACAAACAGGGTTACAGGCTTTCTGAAATCGGGTATTGTTTCAAAGGATCAAAGAACTGCGCTTGCGATTTTAACCAATTTTACTGGGCATAAAACCAATTCGTTTTATGGTTTGACAAACTACGATGCTTCGGAAGCAAGGTTTTACGGAAGTGTAATTTTTACCCGGGAACTTGATGAAAATGCAATTCATTCATTAAATACAGGTGTAAGTTTTATTCATGATAAAATCGACGAAAGTTTGTACGCAATCGACCTGGACCGTGTTGAAAATGTACCGGGTGTTTTTGCTGAATATACATTTAAACCCATTGAAAACCTGACTTTGATGGCTGGCATCCGTGCCGATTCACATAATTTATTCGGAACTTTTGTTACACCTCGTATGCATTTCAGGTACAAGCTTAGCGAACATATCACTTTTAGGACAAACGCCGGAAAAGGTTATCGCACAGCAAACGTAATAACCGAAAACAACTATTTGCTGGCAAGTTACCGGCAACTGGAATGGCAGGATAAAAATATGTTTGAAGAAGCGTGGAATTATGGGTTTAGCCTTGTTCAGGATTACACACTTTGGGGGCGCGATTTACAAATAAATACGGAGTATTTTCGCACCGATTTTCAGTCGCAGTTGATAGTGGATCGTGAAACTTCAGCAACAAGCGTAATTTTAACTCCTTTGTCAGGAAAATCATATGCGAACAGCCTGCAGTTTGATGTCAGGTATCAGCCAGTCGAAAGGCTTGATTTGTTGCTGGCATATCGTATTAACGACACAAAACAAACAATTGCCGGGGTATTAAAAGAAATGCCTTTAACAAGCCGTTACAAAGGGTTGATTAACCTTAACTATTCAACAAATCTGAAAAAATGGATGTTTGATTACACGGTTCAGCTTAATGGTGGTGGCCGAATTCCAAGGCCTGATTATGGCAGTGGGCAAAGTATTGTGCAAATTTCAGGTGATTTGTACGAATTTCAACCATACACAGTTATGAATGCGCAGCTTACAAAATATTTCAGGTACTGGAATATTTATCTGGGTGCCGAGAATATTACAGACTTTACTCAACCAAACCCAATTGAGGGTGCAGAAAATCCATACGGTCAAGGGTTTGATGCAACAAATATCTGGGGACCGGTTGTTGGTCGGAAAATCTATCTAGGTGTCCGTTTTCAATTGAATTACAAATAATTAAAAAATAAACACTATGAAAAAGTTAGCAGTTATCTTCGTTTTTTTCTTTGGATTGACAGTTGTTTCTATTGCCCAAAAAGCTGAAAATAAAGTGGTTTGCTTTAAATCGGACATGGATTGTGCGAACTGCGAAAAAACACTTACCGAAAGTCTTAAGTTTGAAAAAGGTGTCAAAGATTTAAAAGTTGACCATATATCGAATACCATTTATATTGAATATAAAGATGGTAAAAACAGCGATGAAGGATTTGTGAAGGCAATTGAGAAAAGCGGTTACAAAGCCGAAAAAATTACTCCCGGTCAATATAAAAAGATTTTGGAACAAGTTCAGGAAGAAGGTCATCATCACGGAGCTGAAGTTCATAAAATAAGAAAGTAAATTTGATTTTCAGTACTTAAGAGATTAAATTGAATGTCATTCGATTAACGGGTGACATTTTTTTTTGTTTGAGAATGGTTTAATAAAAAACTGGAATTTTTAAATTATACATCGTTATCAATTAAAACAATTCGAATTAAAATCTGGTTCTTTATTAAAAGAAAATCAATTTAAATAACTTAAGCTAAACCGTTGAATTCTAATTGTTACATTAAAATTTGAAAGAAACAGGTTTTTACATCATCGATTTTTCATTTTCAATATGTCCAATAATAGTTATTTTAGCCGCGCAAAAACCAGATTATGAATTATACCATACTTGACTTTCTGACCTTAATTGGCGCTCTTGGTTTATTTCTGTACGGGATGAAACTTATGAGCGAAGCACTGCAGAAAGTAGCAGGCAGCAAGCTTAGAAATTTCTTGGCGGCCATGACTTCCAACCGTGTTACCGGTGTAATAACAGGATTATCCATAACAGCAATCATTCAATCATCAAGCGCAACAACGGTGATGATTGTAAGTTTTGTAAACGCAGGTTTGCTTACTTTAACTGAATCGGCAGGCGTTATAATGGGTGCAAATATTGGAACAACAGTTACTGCATGGATAATCTCGCTGCTGGGTTTTAAAGTAAAAATGAGCATTCTGGCATATCCGATTATCGGAATTGGATTTCCTTTGGTTTTCTCCAAAAAAACAAAAAATCAGTCGTGGGGTGAAGTTCTGGTTGGTTTTGCCTTGTTATTTATCGGTTTGGAAAGTTTAAAATCGAGTGTGCCAAACATTGCAGATAATCCAGAAATACTTGAGTTTCTGAAAAACTTTACAGGAATGGGTTTAGGTTCCACTTTAATTTTTCTTTTAATTGGAACTTTGTTAACAGTTGTAATACAATCATCAAGCGCAACAATGGCTTTAACACTTGTAATGTGCAACAACGGCTGGATTAGTTTCGAAAGCGCTGCTGCAATGGTACTTGGCGAAAATGTCGGGACAACAATAACTGCCAATCTTGCGGCGATGGTTGCCAATGCCTCAGCAAAACGTGCCGCCCGGCTTCATTTTTTGTTTAATGTTTTAGGTGTAATTTGGGTTGTTTCTGTGCTTCCATATTTTTTAAAGGGGGTTGATTTTTTAACCGTGAAGGTTTCCGGAAACTCAGCATTTTCTGACGCCGGATCTGTCCCGATTGCATTATCTTTTTTTCATACTCTTTTTAATGTTTTTAATGTTCTCATTCAGATTTGGTTTATAAAGTATTTGGTGATTTTGGTTCAGAAAATTGTTCCGGAAAAAGAAGAAGATCAGGAGTTTAAACTTAAATACATTAAGTTTGGAATGCTTAGTACAAGCGAGTTGTCTATTCTTCAGGCTAAAAAAGAAATAGTTTTATATGCCCAGCAAACAAAAAAGCTTTTCAACAGGCTGAAAAATATGCTCGATGAAGATAACGACCGCAAATTTCAGAAACAATTTGATAAAATTGAAACCGGCGAAAATAAAAGCGATGAAATGGAAGTTTCGATTGCACGATATTTAACCAAAGTGGCAGAGGGAGAGCTAAGCAAAGAATCGTCAAAAGGAATTAGTGCCATGCTTCGCATAATTGATGAGATTGAAAGCGTTGGCGATTCATGTTTAAACATTGCCCGTGCCATGTTACGTGCCCGCGATAAAGACAAAAATCTTACGCCCGAAATGAAAAAGAACATAATTGAAATGTTTGCTCTGGTTGAAAAGGCATTGGATATTATGATTGAAAATCTAAATAAAAATTACAGGGAGGTTGATAGAAAAGTTACTGAAACAATTGAAAAGAAAATTAATGAATTCAGGAACAAGCTCCGCAGTCAGCATGTTCACGACATTGAAAATGAAATTTATCCTTATCAGATAGGAACTTTATATAAAGATATTTTTTCTGAATCGGAGAAAATTGGTGATTATATTTATGATGCAACCATGTCGATAGTTGATTCGATTGACTAGTTCAGATTTGTAATTTGCTGCATACTTTTTAATATAAAACTTCTTTACTTCAGCTTATTTTGTTTCGCATTCACGTTAACCATTTCTTACTTTTAAGTTTGGCCGGATATAAATTGCATAAATCCGGGATAGTTCAGGTAGCTTTGCGAAAAGCTTCAAAATGAGTTTCAAACAACAATTGAATAATTTTCCTCTCAAACCCGAAAAAGTGCCTTTTTTTTATGGTTGGGTAATTTTATTCGCAGCCACTGTTGGTGTTTTGGCCAGTGCTCCCGGTCAAACCATGGGAATTGCCACATTTACTGACTACCTCCTCGAAAACATTCATATCAGCCGTAATCAGTTGAGTTTTGCTTATATGATCGGGACAATAGCAAGTTCGATGCTTTTGACTTTTGCCGGGAAAATGTATGATAAATACGGCGCCCGCTGGGTTGGAATGATAATCTCGATGGTACTTGGGTTTGTTTTAATTATGCTCAGCCAATCCGACAGGATTATACATTTTTTTGTTAAGGACGGCTCGTCAACAGTTTATATCCCGCTTTCATTGGCAGTTTTAATTTTTTTGTTTTTCGCGCTGCGTTTTTCCGGCCAGGGGGTTTTAACAATGGTTTCGCGAAATATGCTGATGAAATGGTTTATTGCGCGCCGTGGGCTTGTCAACGGGATTTCATCGGTTTTTGTGGCTTTTGGTTTTTCATTGGCGCCGCTAACTTTTGATACTTTTATTCAGGAAACTTCCTGGCGTTGGGCATGGATAATTATGGCTATCGGAATTGGTGTGTTTTTTACATTGTTTGTTTTCCTTTTTTATCGCGATAATCCCGAGGATTTGGGAATGATTCCTGATGGGGAAATTCATGGTAACCGGGCAAAAAATGTAATTATTAAACCATTCAAACAGTTTACCCTGAACGAAGCCCGTAAAACATTAACCTTTTGGTTGTTTTCAATTCCACTTGCCATGTACGCCCTTTATATTACAGGATTTACATTTCATCTTGTATCAATTTTTGAGCATGCCGGAATGGGGCGCGACAAAGCACTTGGCGTATTTATTCCCGTGTCCGTGATTTCGGTTTTGGTTTCATTGGTTGGCGGCTATATAAGCGATAAAATCAGGCTAAAAATATTATTGATTGTTTTGTTGGTTGGGCAGGTGGCTGCACTTTTAAGCCTTGCTTTTTTAAACGACGGAATTTTCTATTACGGATATATTATCGGAAACGGCATGGTTAGCGGTTTATACAATGTTTTGATGGCGGTTACCTGGCCACGTTTTTACGGAAGGGAAAACCTGGGGAAAATAACCGGATTTGTTATGGCAATCATAGTTTTTGCAAGTGCGCTTGGACCTACTTTATTCAGTCTTTCGGCAACCAAACTCGGTAGTTACAGTGTTGCCATTTTTGGGCTGGCGGCTGTAGTTGCAATCATTACAATATTTAGTTTTAAAGCTGATAACCCACAAAACAAATTTGAAAGTTCTCAATAAATTTCCTTAGTTTTGATTCGAATAATAAATTCTAAACCTGATAAAATGAAACAAATTTCATCTATTTTTTTGTTGGCGGCAATTTCGATAATGATTTCGTGCCAGCCAAAAACAATCAACACTGAATGGCAAACTATTTTTAACGGCGAAAACCTTGATGGCTGGAAAAAGGCCACTGAAAACCTTGAAAGTATTTCGGTTGAAGATGGCGCAATAAAATGCAGCGGCGAGCGTAGTCACCTTTTTTATGAAGGCGAATTCAAAAACTTTGAGTTTGAAACCGAAGTTAAAACGTTGGAACACTCAAATTCAGGAATCTTTATCTGTTCGAAATATCAAAAAGATGGTTGGCCGTCACAGGGTTACGAAATTCAGGTAAATAACTCTTACCGGGGGTCAGAAAAAAATCCGGAACGGAGAAAAACAGCCAGCATTTACAATGTGCGAAATATTTATTTCCCGTTGGCAACCGACAATGAATGGTTTAAAATGCGTATCAAAGTAGTCGAAAATTTTGTTGAGATTTTTGTAAATGATATTAAGGTTAATGAATATGTTCAGCCTGAAAATCCGTGGCGATGGGAGGGAGGAGAGAATTGCAGATTAGGTACCGGCACATTTGCTTTGCAGGCTCACGATCCTGGAAGTACAACATATTTCAGAAATATTAAAGTTAGAAATTTACCTGCCGGTGAAAAATTAAAACCTGCTGATGAAAATTGGGACTCAACTGTTACAAAGTTGATGAAATCAGGTTTTCCGTTGGTTGATTATCACGTTCATTTAAAAGGAACTTTAACAATTGACAGTATTTTGCAGAATTCACAAAAATTAGGGATAAACTACGGTGTGGCACCCAATTGCGGTTTGCACTTTCCTGTAACAAACGACTCGACGCTGTACGCCTACATGGAAGTTGTAAAAGGAAGCCCAACATTTAAAGGTATGCAGGCTGAAGGTCGTGAATGGGTTACCTTGTTTTCGCCCGAAGCAGTAGCAAAATTCGACTATGTTTTTACTGATGCAATGACATTTACCGATTCAAAAGGCCGGCGCAACCGCATTTGGATTCCCGAAGAGGTTTGGGTTGATGATAAACAACAATTCATGGATCAGATGGTAGGAAAAATTGAAGCCATTTTTTCGCAGGAACCTGTGGATATTTATGTAAATCCAACTGTTTTGCCTGCGCAATTAATGGATGATTACGATGCCCTGTGGACAAAAGAAAGAATGGAAAAAGTAATTAAGGTTTTGGCAGACAATAATATTGCTCTCGAAATAAATGCAAGGTACAAAGTACCCAAAGCAGAAATGATTAAAATGGCAAAAGAAGCTGGCGTAAAATTTTCTTTCGGTACAAACAACACTGGAAATGATTTGGGAAAACTGGAGTATTGTATTCAAATGATTGAGGAGTGTGGGCTCACCCCTAATGATATGTTCGAAATTAAACCTGACAGTTTAAAACCTGTAAACGTAAAAGGTTTGCCGGCAAAAATTACCGGTTAAACTGGTTTGTTATTAAATCTAAAAAGCCACCGGTTTAATTTAATTAAACCGGTGGCTTTTTTTTACTTTTTATCTCAAGTTTTTGCAATTGTCGCCCGATTATTTTTTACTAGTTGTTAGCATTCGAAGTAACAAACTACTGTAATTTCTGAGGGAACAAATTCTTCTTCATCCCAACAAATTCTATCAGTTCAATAATTTCTTCATCGCTAAATACTGCCCTGTTTATTGTTAAATCGTATAATTCGTTCGAAATGTCACCCTTCAAAATTGCTTTCCTAAAATTTATCCTTTCCTTTTCAACTTTTTCAATAAAATCAATTGCCTCTTCCCGATTTAAATGCTTGTTGTGTATGATTGTATTGATCCTGTATTCAAGTGGTGCAATCAGTCTGATATGCAGCGAATCTTTAATATTCTTTGTAATTTCGTGTCCGGCCCGGCCAACAATTATACAGTATCCATCAATTGCAATTTGACGGATTACCCTTTTCATTGTTTTTCTGATGGTGATATCTGACTTGTAATTTTTATCGCTAAAAGCTTTCAGTATATCATCAAAAGTAAATTTTTCAGTTTGATGCAATGTTTTTCTGACTTCATCGGGGTGCATTTTTAGTTCTTTGGCACTCTGATAAAAAACTTCTTTACTGATAACTTTCCAATTTGTTTCCGGATTTTCCTCATTCAACTTTGAAACAATCAGATTCGCCAATTTTACCCCATTACAACCAACTTCGCGGGAAATTGTAATTACAGGCCCGGCAACCAAATCTGCCTTTTTTTTGACTTCCTCTGTTTCAGTAAGCCTTTTGTTTAAATATGAAAGTAATAAATTGCTCATGATTTTTAGTTTTTCTACTATTTACGAAAATTATCGAAGGCTGGTTTTAAATTATGAAACATAAACACGGGAACAGATCTTTCAAAAAAAGAAATAGTTGCAATAAAATATGACTGTGTTATCGTCTTTATTTTGAATTTTTAAATCAATGAAACAACCCCTTTTTTATTGCACTGAATTCAATGATATCAACAATTTCTTCATCTGTAAAAACCGATCTGTCAAAAGTTATATTGAACAGTTTATATTGCGGATTATCCTTTAGCAATGTTTTTCTGTATGCTTTTCTTTCCTTATCAACCCGATCGACATATTCGGAAGCTTCTTCTTCATTCAAATTATTGCTCAGCATAATCGAGTTAATCCGGTATTCAAGAGGAGCAACCAAACGAATATGCAGCGCTCTTTTTATGTCTTTGGCAATAATATGCACTGCGCGTCCAACCATAATGCAGTGACCATCAGTAGCGTTATGCAAAATAACTTCTTTTATTGTTTTTTCAATCTTTGCCTCGCTCACATAATGTTTATCGCTAAAAGCTTTTAAAACTTTATCGAAAGCATACTTTTCCGATTTGTGCAAAACTTTAAAAACCTCTTTTGGATCCATTTGCAATTCTTCAGCAGTTTCCTGATAAATTTCTTTGCTAATAACTTTCCATTTTGACTTTGGATTTTTTGTATTAAACCGCGTAGCAATTAATTCTGCCAATTCTACCGCGTTGCATCCAGCTTCCCGGGAAATGGTAATTAACGGGCCACCCAAATTCGACGCATTTTTTAAAGCTTCTCTGGCTGCATCTCTTTTTTCCAGGTAATTCAGCAATAAATTCCCCATGATATTTTAACTTTTTTATACTTGTATAACAATTAAACAATAAATATGATTTCCTTTTCCCGAAAAAAGATAAGTATTACATTAGCGAATTATTGTAAAAACCACATAAAATTTAAAAGATATGTTTGAAAAAAGCACCTACGAAAACAGGCGAAAAAAACTAAAAAACAAGGGATTGAACGGAATTGCCATTTTTGCCGGAAACATTGATTCGCCAATGAATTATACTGATAACACCTACCATTTCAGGCAGGACAGTTCGTTTTTGTATTTTTTCGGACTTGATTTTCAGGGACTCGCGGGTGTAATTGATTTTGATAGTGGTGAAGATTTTTTGTTTGGCGATGATTTCGATATCGCCGATATTATTTGGATGGGGCCGCAGGTTCCGTTAAAAGAAAATGCCGCAAAAGTGGGTGTTGAAAAATGTTCGGCTTTTTCAAAACTTTTCGAATTGGTTGCAGAAACAATAAAACAAGGAAGAAAAGTACATTATTTGCCTCCTTATCGTGGTGAAAATAAAATAATGCTTGAGAAATTACTTGGTATTCCAATCAAATTGCTCAAGGAAAATGCTTCAGTACAATTAATTAAAGCGGTTGTAGATATCCGTTCAATTAAAGAACCTGGCGAAATTGCCGAAATTGAGAAAGCATGTGCAACTGGCTATCAAATGCATGTTACAGCAATGAAAATGGCACAGCCCGGAGTTTGGGAACAGAAAATTGCCGGGACAATTGAAGGCATTGCATTGGCAGGCGGCGGAATGACTGCATTTCCGATAATTTTATCGCAAAATGGCGAAACTTTACACAATCACGACCACTCAAAAATATTAAAGGAAGGAAACCTGATGGTAACCGACGCAGGCGCCGAATCACTTTTACACTACGCTTCCGATTTTACGCGTACTGTTCCGGTTGGCGGAAAATTCACACAAAAACAACGTGAAATATATGAAATAGTGCTCGCTGCCAATAATCATGGCACTGCTTTGACAAAACCCGGCGTTACATATTTGTCAGTACATTTGGCTGTTGCCGAAATTATTGCAGGGGGTTTAAAAGAACTTGGTTTGATGAAAGGTGATGTAAAGGAAGCTGTCAGAAACGGCGCACATGCCATGTTTTTCCCGCACGGACTAGGGCACATGATGGGGTTGGACGTTCATGATATGGAAGATCTGGGCCAGATTTATGTTGGTTATGACGATGAAGTAAGGCCGGTTGACCAGTTTGGAACAGCTTATTTAAGGCTTGGAAGAAAACTTCAGCCCGGCTTTGTAATTACAAACGAACCAGGTATTTATTTTATTCCGGCATTAATTGACAAATGGAAAAACGAAAAAATAAATACCGATTTTATCAACTTCGATAAAGTAAATGAATATCGGAATTTTGGTGGAATCAGGCTGGAAGATGACATTCTTGTAACCGAAACCGGGAGCCGGATACTGGGAGAAAGAGTGCCCATTTACCCCGATGAAATTGAGAAAATTGTACAAGGATAAAAAATGAAAAAGAGGAGTGTCACTCCTCTTTTTTTATTATGCGATGATAAAAATAATCGAGTTCAATATAAATTTCATCTCTAATTTCGCAACACTTTTCTTTGAGTTCATTTCTGTCTTTAAAATGTTTGTAGGGATTCTGAAATCCAAGGTGCATTTTTCTTTTAAATTTAACTGTTGACGGAATTTTCAGGTTTTCAATAGTTCCGTCGCCAACTGTTATCAGGTAATCAAATTCGATATGTTCAAATTTTGAATAATGATCAGGAACCGATTGATTCAGTTTAATGCCAATTTCGGCCAAAACCTCAATTGCAACCGGACTGATATGATCAGCAGGTTCAATTCCTGCCGAATAAATCTCCAAATCTTTGTCGAAACTCCTCAAAATAGCTTCTGCCATTTGACTCCTGCACGAGTTCTGATTGCTTAAAAAGAAAATACTTATCCCATTTTCCATGGTTTTTAAAGATTTTTACAACACAAATTCTTTATCTGAAAAGCTTCACAATTTAACTAAATCAAAGTAAAAGAAAAATAGCAAATGTCAGATTTTGTCTTGTAAATGAATAGGTTATAGATGTTGTTCAACATGTTTTTCAAAATTGTTTTAAATAATAATCCAAATAAAATAATTTCAAACAATAGTTGAAATTTGAATTCTGCCTAAAAAGGCAGTTATTTAAAATCAATCTGTTCAATTGTTTATTTGCTTTATCATTATTGTATTTCCTGTTATATTTTAACCTAAAAACTTTGACTATTAGGGCTTAATATCTATTTTCGTAGCGACATAAAATTACGCACACCATAAGTTAATGGTATAAATTGAATTAAAATGGTATCCAAAGATCTTAAAAGCTCGAAAGAGTTAGAAAAAACTGAAAGTTCTGAAATTGAAAATTCTGAACAAATTATTGATTCTGAGACTTCATTGTCAGCCGATTCGACTATTGAAATTGACGAAGAAAGTGTTAACCCGGTAGAAGAATCTTTGCCGGCAGATGAAAAGGTTCCGGAAATAACTGACGAAAAAACAGTTGATCCGTTAACTGAAGAACCGAACAAAGTTGAAGAAACAAATTTGGTTTCTGAACAGGTTGAAACCAGTGCTGTTTCCGAAATTACTGAAGAATCTCAAACAATTGAAGAATCAACTGTTGAAGAAACAGAAAAACCGTCAATGGAAACAAAAGAAACTGAGACTGCAGATTCAGAAGAACCTGGCTTGGAAACTGCTGAAGAATTGGCGGCCCCGGTAAAACACAAAACAAAAAAAGTTCAAAAGGTAGAAATTGAGCAGGAACTAAAAGAAGAGGAAGCTGAACTGACACAGGATGATAAAAAAGAAAGAATTGATTATTCAAAATATACACAGATTGAGTTAGTAAATGCACTGCGCGATTTAATTGATGCGGCTGATGACAACGATATTAAAGCGGAAGTTGAAATAATTAAATCAGTCTATTATAAACAACGAAACGAGAGTGTTGAACTTGCGCTTGCAGCCTTTATTGAAGAAGGCGGTGCTGAAGAGGAATTTGTTGCAGAAGAAGATCCCTACGAAAATGATATAAGGGAACAATTAAAAAGATTTGGCCAGCTTCGCAGGGAACACAACAGGCAACTTGATTCGGAAAAAGAAGACAACCTTGCGAAAAAGTTCGAAATTATTGAAAAAATAAAAGGACTTATCAATAACGAGGAATCGATAAATAAAACTTTTAACGAATTCCGTGATTTGCAGCGCGAGTGGCGTGAAATTGGCCTTGTTCCGCAATCGAAAATGAAAAATTTGTGGGATACTTATCATTTTCATGTTGAAAATTTTTACGATTACATTAAAATAAACCGCGAACTTCGTGACCTTGATTTAAAAAAGAATCTCGAATTAAAAATTGAACTCTGTGAAAACGCTGAAGAGTTAATGGTTGAACCATCAATTTTAAAAGCCTTTAATACACTTCAGAAATACCACGAACAATGGCGCGAGATTGGCCCTGTTCCACGCGAGAATAAAGATGATGTGTGGGAAAGATTTAAGCATATCACAACGATAATAAACAAAAAGCACCAGGAGTTTTTTGAATCAAAAAAAGATGAACAAAAGAAAAATTTTGAAGCCAAAACTGCTCTTTGCGAAAAAGTTGAAGAAATATGTAATGCTGAAATAGAAAGTTACAAGGACTGGGATACAAAATCAAAAGAACTTGTTGAACTTCAGAAAATGTGGAGAACCATAGGTTTTGCTCCTAAAAAAGACAATAACCGGATATACGACAGGTTTAGAAATGCTTGTGATGCATTTTTTAATAAAAAGCGTGAATTTTATTCAAAAAATAAAGAAGTTCAGCAAAATAACCTGCAGCAGAAAATTGATTTGTGTGTACAGGCAGAAGCTTTGATGGATAATACCGACTGGAAAAAAGCCACACAGGATTTCATTAATATTCAAAAACAATGGAAAGAAATCGGTCCAATTCCACGAAAGCATTCTGATATTATTTGGAAACGTTTCAGAACTGCCTGCGATCATTTTTTTGATAAAAAATCTGAGCACTTTTCAGACGTTGATTCCGGTCAAACAGATAACCTCAAATTAAAGGAAGGGTTAATTGCTGAACTGGAGAATTTTAAATCAACGGGTGATGTTTCCGAAAATCTGAAAATATTGAAGGACATTCAACGCCGCTGGACAGAAATTGGTCATGTACCATTTAAAAAGAAAGATGCTCTTCAGAATAAATTCAGAGAAGAAATTGGGAAGCTATTTGACCAATTGAATATAAATGAAGATAAGCGGAACATGCTTAAATTCAAAACCAAAATGTCAACCTTCTCAGAATCATCACGCGGGCAAAGTAAAATGCGGATGGAACGTGATAAGTACATGAGCAAACTTAAACAACTTGAAAACGATTTGGTATTGCTTGAAAACAATATCGGATTCTTTACAATGTCGAAAAATGCCAAAGCTTTAATCGAAGATGTTAATAAGAAAATTGAAGATACCCGGCAGAAAATTGAATCATTAAAAGAGAAAATCAGGGTTATCGACGAAATGGAGGATTAA
>DAOPKR010000085.1:0-19230 GCA_035391305.1 Draconibacterium sp. | reverse complement strand
AACTCTGAACTTTGAACTCAAAACTTCAGCTGTTCAAAGCCCTGACCGTAAACACCCATAACACTTCCCATAGTTATAAATGCCTCGGGATCGATTTCTTTTATTTTGCGGAAAATGGCGCTGGTTTCGCGTTTTTTAACTACTGACATTACAATTTTTGATTCCTCTTTTGTGTACCAACCGGTACCGTTTAAAATGGTAACACCGCGAATCGCTTCATTATTGATATAATCAGCAATCTCTTCATATTTTTTCGACACAATAAACATTTGTGCCGAACGGTTTGATCCGCTTAAAAATGAATCGAGCGAATAGGAAACTACCCACATTGAAACATAACCGTAAACCAATTTCTCGGGCGACTGAAAAACGAAATAAGATGATCCGATGATTATTACATCGCAAAGCATTATTATTTTTCCGGGGCTTACATTGCGGTATTTCATTACTATCATTGCGAAAATGTCAGTTCCACCGGTACTTCCACCACGAGAAAAAACAACTCCGAGGCCAATTCCTCCCATCATACCACCCAAAACCGCTGAAAGAAATGTGTCATCAACAAGTGGTTTTTTTAATACGTTTTGAAATACAGCAAAGAAAAATGTTAAAACAGCAATGCTGTAAATAGTTTTTACCCCGAAACTTGCACCAAGTATTTTTATGGCAACTAAAACCAAAATTACGTTCAATATTAAAAAAGTAATACTCACTGGAATCTTTGTGGCAAAGAAAACAACTGCTGCAATACCGCTAACTCCGCCTCCTGTTATTTCAGCAGGTATCAGGAACAAAAGCCAACCCAATACAAAAAGCAGCAATCCAAAAGTGATGAATATGTAATCTTTTATTGATTCAGCGAATTTATGTTTCATGAGCAGATGAATGAAAAACATTGCAAAGTAAGTATTTCAGAATTAAGCGCGCAAAAGAATAAAAGGAAAACATAAAAATAGATGAGGGAAATCAGTGTAATTTTGATTTAATTATTATTGAATTGAAATGTTAAATTCGCCAGTGTAATCAATTTTACTATCTCATGAAATCAATTGTATTTTGCGCCTTTTCTGTTTTTCTCCTGATTTTTGGTATCTCCTGCAATACGTCAGTGAAAGAAAAACCTGAACAACCCAACATTATTTATATTCTTGCCGACGATTTGGGTTACGCTGAACTGGGGTGTTAAGGACAGGAAAAAATTGAAACACCAAATATTGACGCACTTGCAACTAACGGGATGCGATTTACTCAGCATTATTCAGGTGCTCCGGTTTGTGCGCCCTCGCGTTGTGTTTTGTTAACGGGAAAACATTTGGGGCACGCCCAAATACGTGGAAACGATGAATGGGCCGACCGTGGTCCGGTCTGGGATTTTGAGGCTATGTCAAAAAACCCGAACCTGGAAGGACAACGACCCCTAAAAACCGGGACAACAACGATTGGCACCTTACTCCAAAATGCCGGTTATAAAACAGCAGTAGTTGGGAAATGGGGGCTGGGAGCTCCTTTAACTGATGGAATACCGAATAAACAGGGGTTCGGTTTTTTTTACGGATACAATTGCCAGCGACAGGCGCACACCTATTTTCCTGTTCATTTATGGAAAGACACAACAAAAGTTCTGCTGAACAATAAATTGGTCCCGCCAAATACAAAACTTCAGGAGGGGGCAGATATTTATAATCCTGAATCGTACACTGATTACTGGCTTACAGATTACTCACCTGACTTGATGCAAAAGGAAGTTCTTCATTTTATTAAGGAAAATAAGAACAAACCGTTTTTCATGTATTACGCAACGCCAATTCCACATAATCCGTTGCAGGCTCCAAAACGGTGGGTCGATTATTATCATAAAAAATTTGGCGACGAAGAACCCTACATTGGAAACAAAGGGTATTTTCCTCATCGTTATCCGCATGCTTGTTATGCTGCAATGGTTTCCTATTTGGATGAACAGGTTGGAGAAATAGTTGCAGCCCTTAAAGATTTGGGTTTGTACGAAAACACATTAATTATATTTACAAGCGACAACGGTCCAACTTATACCGGCGGCGCCGATTCGCCATGGTTCGATAGTGCAAAACCGTTTAAAAGCGAATTTGGATGGGGGAAAGGAAATGTAAACGAAGGTGGAATCCGTGTCCCGATGATTGCCGAGTGGCCCGGAAAAATTAAACCCGGAACTGAAACCGATCATATTTCCGCATTTTATGATGTTTTGCCAACCTTTTGCGAAATAGCAGGAATTAAGGCGCCTGTTGATATTGATGGAAAAAGTTTTTTGCCAATACTTCTCGGGTTGGAAAACCAGGAAAAACACGATTTTTTGTATTGGGAATTTCCAGAATCGGGCGGACAGCAAGCAGTTAGGATGGGGAAATGGAAAGGCATCAGAAAAAATATTGATAAAGACAGTTTGCAAATCCGCTTGTATAATCTTGAAACAGATGTACTGGAACTCGACGATGTTTCGTCTCAAAATCCTGACGTTGTTGCGAAAATCGAATCCATTTTCAGGAATGAACATGAAATGGCCGAAATAGAAAAATTCAGGATGAAAGCGCTTGATAAATAAGAAATTCAAAATAAGAATTGCACGGAACCTGAAAAATTATGTACATTTCGTAAACATAAATAATTGAAATCATGGATGGAAAAACTAAAGCAATTGTTGCGCACATTACCTGGATTGGTTGGCTAATTTCGTTAATTATTAATTCAAACCAGAGAGACGAAATAGCAAGCTTTTATATTCGTCAGCTTCTCGGGATATACCTTTTTGGTATTGTAATCAGTTTTGTTCCGGTTATTAATTTGTTTGGTTGGCTTATTGCATTTATTTTTTGGCTTTTAAGTTTGATTGGGTCAATTAATGGAGAAATGAAGGAAACACCTGTAGTTGGCAAATACTTTCAGGATTGGTTTAAAGGGATTTAAGAAAAACGGGTAAAAAAAAAGACAAGCAAAGCTTGTCTTTTTTTTGTTTACCGTTATCTCTATTTTTCTACCTTGTCGTTCCTGTTATCCCTGTATTTTCTAATCATGTTCATTCTGAATTCATTTTCAGCTTTGTACAATTTCAGTACTTTTTTTGGTGGCAGCACTTTTAAAAGTTTTTCGTTGTAACTTGTCATTAAAGTACCTTCTTTTTGCATGCTGCCTGAGAATTCCCTTGTTAATTTTATTATTTCACTGTCAGAAAGTGATTCTTCGGCTTCACTAACTTTATTTTCCAGGTCGCGGCGGCATTTTTGTGCTTCCCAGCGTTCTTTATCCATTTGGTTGTAAATGGGCCAGAATTTTTCTGCTTCGGCAGGAGTTAAATCTAATTTCGTAGTTAAAAAAGAAACCTTTTCAGCACGGTATTTTTCCATACGCGCTTCACGTGAATCTTTATCCTGTGCAAAAACCTCAAAACTCATTAAAACAATAAAAAATGTCAGGATTATTCCAATTTCTTTTTTCATTCTTTTTTTATTTAAAGTAACCAACATATTCATTAACATATATTACCTATTTAACCGTTTCCGAATAAATATCGTATTCCGAGCTGTTTGAATTAACAATAACCGCCATATCCTCGTCGCTTAACTGTGCCGGATTGTTAGGTTCGTCAAGCAATGCAAAAAACGAGTTTTGATCGATTCCTTCAACCATATTTGCAAAAAGCATTTCATTGATATCAATTTCAATATTTGAATTATTTGCCTGTTGGCCGGGTGTAATTAATTTCAAAGGCCAGTATGCCAAAGTAAAAAGAAGTGCAAAACCGGCGGCCATGGTTAATGCTGGTTTCAAAATCTGAATAACCTTGCTTTGTTTTTTGGGAGCTTCCACTTTTTCTGTATCCAGCTTCATTTGAAGCCGGGCAGAAAAATCTTCGAAATAATTATCGGGAACCCTAAACGGGTTTTCTTTTTTTATTTTCGACAATTCCGGTGCTATGTTTTCTAACTCTTTCATCGCAATTTTTGATATTCTGTACTTTGACTTTATTCTTATTTAAAGGTTTAATTTCAATTTCTTAATCAATTTTTTTCAGGTATTCTTCTACCTTTTTTGCTGCATGATGAAATGATGCTTTCAGCGCGCCAACTGAAGTTTCAAGTATTTGCGACATTTCTTCATATTTCATTTCTTCAAAATATTTCAGGTTAAAAACTATCCGCTGTTTTTCTGGAAGTTTTAAAATTGCCTCCTGTAAACGCAACTGTATTTCATCTCCGTCAAAATACTCATCCGATTCAAGGTTGTTCATTAAAAATTCGCTTGTGTCGTTCATCGGAACCAAACTGCGTCTTTTATTCGAATTTATAAATGTTAACGATTCATTTGTTGCAATCCTGTACAACCATGTGTAAAGGCTCGATTCTTCGCGGAATTTATCAATACTCCGCCAGATTTTTATAAATGTATTCTGAAGAATATCATCGGCATCGTCGTGGTCCATCACTATTTTTCTGATGTGCCAGTATAAACGCTCCTGGTATTTTTTTACCAATGTCTGAAAAGCAAGTTCCCTTGTTTTTTCATTTTTTAAATCGGCAATTAAAACCAGGTCGTCGTTTTCCATCAAAAAATTGTTTGCATGTAAGACGTTGATTTAAACTAAAGGTTTAATTAAAGCTTTAAACCATAATTATAACATCCACAAATGTACGCCGGCAATTTACAAAATGTATTGATGATTGGAATTAATAGCCAAATTGCTTTACTATATTTTAAAGTTCAATCTGTTTCCGGTAGAAACTTTTCCAGTCAAATCAGTTCAAAAAGAATTACCTTTGCGCGAAATTTAAGAATAAGAAATGGCTTTAAAATGTGGTATAGTTGGTCTTCCGAATGTGGGAAAATCAACATTGTTTAACTGTTTGTCGAGTGCAAAGGCACAGTCGGCTAACTTTCCGTTTTGCACTATCGAACCAAATATTGGTGTAATTACCGTGCCTGACCCGCGTTTGATAAAACTCACGGAAATTGATAAACCCAAAAAAGTTGTGCCAACTACAATTGAAATTGTTGACATTGCCGGTTTGGTAAAAGGCGCCAGCAAAGGCGAAGGTTTGGGTAACCAGTTTCTGGGAAATATTCGTGAAACAGATGCTATTTTGCATGTTTTGCGTTGTTTTGAAAACGATAATATTACGCATGTTGATGGCTCGGTAAACCCTGTGCGCGATAAAGAAGTTATTGATTATGAACTCCAGTTAAAGGATTTGGAAACCATTGAAAACCGCATCGATAAACTCGAAAAACAGGTAAAACATGGTGGGGTTGATCATAAAACAAAAAAAATGTACGAGATCGCCCTCAAATATAAATCGGTTTTGGAAAAAGGACTTTCAGCCCGAACTTTACAACTTGATGAAGAAGAAAGAAAAATTGCCCGCGAATTTTTTCTGCTTACCAATAAACCAGTAATGTATGTTTGTAATGTTGACGAAGCCTCGGCAAAAACAGGAAATAAGTTTGTGGAAGCAGTAAGAGAAGCTGTTAAAAATGAAAATGCCGAATTGCTTGTTATTGCAGCTGCCACTGAAGCCGATATTGCCGAGTTGGAAACCTACGAAGAAAAGCAATTGTTTCTTGAAGAATTGGGTTTGGATGAACCGGGTGTTAACAAGCTCATTCATGCAGCTTATCATTTGCTCAACCTGAAAACCTATTTTACCACTGGTCCCGATGAATCGCGTGCCTGGACTTTTACGCAGGGAACAAAAGCGCCACAGGCAGCCGGAATTATCCACTCCGACTTTGAACGAGGATTTATCAGGGCCGAAGTAATAAAATACAATGATTATGTTGCTTTGGGTTCAGAAAGTGCCTGCCGCAATGCCGGAAAAATTGCCATCGAAGGAAAGGAATATGTTGTGCATGATGGTGATATTATGCATTTCAGGTTTAATGTTTAAGGAAGAAGCCGGAAGTCGGGAGTCAGAAGTCGGAACCTAAAAATTTCTTATTCCTTACTTTGTTAATCTTTTTTAAAACCGAAACGCTGAACCGAAACCTGGAATTTTCCCAAACAAAAAAGGGTTGAGAATTTTAATTCTCAACCCTTTTTGTTCTTATAAAATAAGTGATTGTTTTCTTATCCCTCCCCTTCGGGGAGGTTAGGAGGGGCTTTCTACCTTGCTGGTTGAACGTCGCTCATATCTTTTATGATCCCGTTTTTATCAACGGTAATGTGAACATCTTTTGCAATTTCAAGGATTATTGTAGTTTCTTTTACCTCAACAATTTTACCGTAAATTCCACCGGTTGTAACTACTTTATCGCCTTTGGCAAGGCTTTCGCGGAATTTGCGGATTTCTTTCTGGCGTTTCATTTGCGGGCGGATCATGAAAAAATAAAACACAACCACAATTAAAAGCAGCGGTAACATACTCATCAGTGGGTTGGCTTCTTGTCCGGCAGGTGCTGCCATTAAAATAATATTCATCATAACTTTTTAATTTTTAATTTATCAATTTTAATTTTTGATTTCAATTTGCTCATTTTCAACCTCGGCAAAAATAATTAAATGTTTCGGTTCTTTGCTATTTGATTGAATTTCTACAGTTTTTAATTGCTTTCCGAACAAACCTGCCGAATTGAATATTACCTCAATATTTCCTTTTTCACCGGCAGGTATGTTGCTTTTTGCAACTTTTGCTTCAATACACCCGCAATCAGTTTCGGCATTGTTTATTATCAAACCGGTTTCGCCATTATTTGTAAACTGAAACGAATAAACGAGGATTTCCCCGGCTTTTACGAGGCCAAAATCGTGCATTTCTTCTTCGAATTCAATTTTGGGCATTTGTCCTGAAACAGTGGTTTTGCTTTCCGGTTTGGTTTGGCTTTTTTGTTTATTTCCGGCACACGAAAACATAAAGGCAATCAGCAAAACAAATACAATGCTTTTCATGATTCGCCAACCAGGCCTCTTCCTGTTTTGCTTATTTTTCCTTCTTTTTTGAGGTCTTTTAGTGTCTTGTCAAGAATCCCGTTTATAAAATTCCGGCTTTTTTCGGTGCTGTAATATTTCGAGAGTTCAATGTACTCGTTCATTGTAACTTTTGTTGGGATTGAAGGGAAGTACAAAAACTCGGTAATTGCAAGTTGCATCATCAGAATATCCATAAAAGCAATCCGCTCAACGTCCCAGTTGCTTGAGTGCACTTTTATCAGCGCATGCAGTTCATCGTGGTTTATTATCGATTTCCTTAACAGTTCTTTTGCGAAAACCTTGTCTTCTTCATCCTTGTACATTGGCATTAACCGCTGGTCTGAATCACTGAATTCGTTGAACTTCTTGATTGTTTTTGTAATAATCGATATCACAAATTCAATATCATCGTTCCAGTAAATACTCAGTTCTTCCAAAACCTCGTAAAGTTCTTCCGAAACAAGAAAAATTTTGTTAAAAATCTTTTCAACAAATTTACGGTCATCAATAAAAGACCTGGTTTCGCTGTTTATGTATTCGCTGTACATTACTGATTCGATCATAATCAGGTAAAGTTCCTTGATCAATTCAGGATGATTAGCCCAACTTAGTTTTGTTTGGTTTAAATAGGCCTGTAAGTGCCGGTTTATGCGCAATTGCTGAATAAACAAATTACTTACGAATTTTGTGTTTGGGTGCAAATCTTCGTGAGTAGGCTGGTGTTTGTTTTTTTTGATTTCAATACGGCTTTCTGCATAATCAGCAATTTCAATAACCAAAGCCAGCAAATAGTGGTAGAGGTCGTATGTTTTGTGGATGCAGAAAAAGAGTTCTTTTTCGGTATTGTTGAGCGATTTCTCTTCCGAGGAGTAGTAGGCGTATAAAACTTGTAACACCTTTGTACGGATAATCCTTCTGCTAATCATTTTTTAATGAACTTCTTTTTATTTGTGCGGCAAAAATAAACTTTTTTTCTCTGTCAGGACTTTTTTTAAGAAATTTAAGTTAAAGTGTTTTTAAAATTAAGAATCAGTTTTGAAATTTCCCGTAGGGAATACAGATGGGTAGAAAAATTGAAACACATGATAAATTTTGTCCCGGACGGGACAAAACACTAGCCAATTTGCTTTGTTTCTACCGATATTTTGTTCCTAACGGAACAAATAAACAAAAATCAGAATAGTCTCTAAGAATCAGTTTTGAAATCAATCTGTTTAAAAGTCTTCTTTTGCTGCAGGGTAGTGAAATAGCGGGTTAGGGCGAATTGTTTCCGAAACCTGGCGGATAAATGCCGGTCCGGAAATTGTCCGCTGCCGTCCGGAAATTGTCCGCTGCCGTTCGGAAATTATCCGCTGCCGTTCGGAAATTATCTTCTTCATTACGGCGACTGATCTCCCGTTTCCGGTTTTGATTTACTGACTTTCGCAAAAAAGCTCCATACTGAAAGAAAGGGTGTATGAATGGCCGGCAGATTGTTTTCTGTATTAGCAAATCAAAAACAGCCGGGATTTTTATGTGTTGTTAATATTTAAACAAGTGAAGACTGAATCAACCCCCT
Source organism: Draconibacterium sp. (assembly GCA_035391305.1). Taxonomy (GTDB): domain Bacteria; phylum Bacteroidota; class Bacteroidia; order Bacteroidales; family Prolixibacteraceae; genus Draconibacterium. The sequence goes on along the minus strand of DAOPKR010000085.1, from coordinate 10,738 downwards.
CTTTGTTTTCTGATAATATAAAAAGCACATCTTTCTGCTGAATCACAGTGGAACCGTCGGGGATAATATATTCATTCCCGCGCAGGATAAACGAAATGAGCGTTGTTTTTGGCAACCCCAGTTGAATGATTTGTTTGCCCGCAACTGTTCCGTTTTCAGGAATTACTATCTGGGTTAAAAGAGATTTTATTCCTTCCGCCAGCACAAGGTCGGTTTGGGTCCTTTTTTTCAACTCACCCGGAATTGTGAGATTCAGCCATTTGGCAACCAGTGGCAACGACGTTCCCTGTATTATTACAGAAGTGAGAGAAATAAAAAACACTATATTGAAAATCATATGCGCTTTTTCGGCTCCGGCAATTAACGGGTAAGTTGCCAATACAATGGGCACCGCTCCGCGCAAACCTACCCACGAAAGAAACCACTTTTCGCGAATACCGGTTTTAAAAGGAAGTAAACTAACGAAAACGGTAAGTGGCCTGGCTACTAAAATCAAAAATATTGAAATTAGCAGGCCGATCCCCATAAAAGGTATTACCTCACTTGGGAAAACCAGTAGTCCAAGGGTTAAAAACAGAACGATCTGCATTAACCAGGCAAAGCTGTCAAACGATTTTAAAATCTTCTTTTTGTGCATCAGTTCCTGGTTTCCCAGGTAAACAGCGCATAAATAAACAGCGAGGAATCCGTTTCCGCCAATAAAATCGGTAAACGAAAAACTAAAAAACAGAATGGCAATCAGTAAAACAATATATAATCCTTCAGCAGGGAGTTGAATTTTATTGATAATAAATGTGCCGGCTTTACCTAAAAGAAGACCAAGCAAAGCGCCTATTATCATTTGCATAAAGAACATGGGAATTGCCGCTGCCAGACTCGAATCCTGGTTAACCACGAGGCCGGTAAACACAAGTGTTAAAATGTATGCCATCGGGTCGTTGCTGCCACTTTCCAACTCCAGTGTCGGGCGTAAATTGTCTTTCAGGGCAACGCTTTTCGACCGTAAAATCGAAAAAACCGCAGCAGAGTCGGTTGATGATACAATTGACCCCAGCAATAATCCTTCATAAATGGTAAAATCAGTAATTGCCCAAACAAATATCCCGAGTGTGAAAGCGGTAAGGAAAACCCCAACTGTTGAAAGTGTTACGCCCTGCCAAAGTACCGGTTTGATGGAATTCCAGTCGGTATCAAGCCCTCCTGAGAACAGGATGAAATTTAACGCGACTAATCCAATAAACTGAGCCATTTTAGGATTGTCGAAGTAGATTCCCCCAATTCCTTCTGAACCTGCAACCATCCCGATAGTGATAAATAAAATTAGCACCGGAACACCAAACCTATCTGAAGTTTTTCCGGCTATCAGCGATACAAAAAGAAGAATTGAACCTATTAAAAGTATATTTTCGGTAGTAAGATCCATGCATTTCAAATATTACTTAATGCAATATAGAAACTTTAGATTTATTATATATTGATTCGAAAATGCGAATTAACATTTCAGTATAGTTTATGCGAAATGTTTACATTGGAAATTGCCCGGTATGGCTCATATTGTCCGGCTTCTGAAAGCCTTTATTTTGTTCCTTTGTTACAGTTTTTTCATCTTTCGTAACGGGATTTTTATCTGCTTCAATATCTACTTCCCAGTATTTTCTTTCGCCGGTTTCCTCATCCTGGTCTTCTTCTTCTTCCTCATCTTCCCAATCATATTTATCGCGTCTGATTGTATATTTTCTGTAGATCAAAGCAAGCACAATTCCTGAAATTGCTCCCCATAAATGTCCTTCCCACGAAATTTCAGGATTAATTGGCAAAAGCCCCCAAATTAATCCGCCATACAAAAAAACCACGGTTACCGACAAAGTGAGTAACCGAACGTCGTTTCGGATAATGCCGCTCACAAAATGAAATGCTGCCATTGCATATACTACACCGCTGGCGCCAATGTGCCAAACTTCGCGGCCAAAAAGCCAAAGGCAAACACCCGAAAAAAAATACAACATAAAAAAAAGGCGGTACGAAATGCGGCGGTAGAAATAAATCAGCATTGTCAGTAATATGAAAAACGGTACTGAGTTCGATACAAGATGGCTAAAATCGGAATGGATAAACGGCGAAAACAGTATTCCTGGCAAACCCTTTAAATGCAGCGGAAATACGCCAAACCTCACCAGACTAATGCCGGTTGTCTGTTCAAATATTTCTACCATCCAGAACACGAAAATAAAAGCTGCCGGCAGGATCAGGCTGTGGAAAAAAATCCGCTTTTCCATTTTCGGATTCAGCTTTTTCGGATTACTTGGATAGTATTTAAAAAGTGCCATTAATTGTTTTCAATTATAATTGAAATAAACAACGAATTTGGGAATATTCCAGTTGTAATTGAAATAAATGATGATTTAAGAAATATTTCAATCGTAATTCAAATAACTCATTTGCTTTGAAAATTTTTTGACATCAGGATTTTTTTCTTATCAATTGTTTAATCAAGCCCGAAAATCCCAAAATCTCTTCTTCTGTTGTATCAAACGAAGTCATCCAGCGTACTTCCGAAGACGTTTCGTTCCAAATGTAAAAGAAGAACTTTTCCTGTAAAGGTTTTATAATTTCTTTGGGAACAATGGCGAAAACACCATTTGCATCAACAGGTTGGGTAAGTTTTATTTCGGGTATTTTTGCCACTTCTGCCTCAAGTAATTTCGCCATTTTGTTGGCATGTGTGGCAGATTTTTTCCACAAATCATTTTCGAAATAGGCGATAAACTGTGCGCTAACAAACCGCATTTTCGAATACAGTTGCATGCTTTGCTTGCGAATGTATTTTGTAAGCTGTGTCAGTTCCGGATTAAAAAAAAGTACAGCTTCTCCCATCATCATCCCGTTTTTTGTTCCGCCAAACGACAGTATGTCAACCCCGCAATCTTTTGTAAATGCTTTGAAATCGAGGTTAAGGGCAACTGCAGCATTTGCAATACGGGCGCCATCCATGTGGAGGAGCATTCCGTTTTTGTGCGCCAGGTCGGCAAGCGCAATAATTTCAAGTGGTTCATAAACAGTTCCCATTTCTGTAACCTGCGATATCGAAATTACACGGGGTTGCGAGTGGTGTTCAAAATCAAAACCCTTTAAATGGTGATGAATTAATTCGGGTGTTAACTTTCCGTTTACCGGTTCAACCGGCAACAGTTTACAGCCCGTGAACTTTTCGGGTGCGCCACATTCGTCTTCCTGAATATGCGCGGTTTCAGCACAAATTATCGAGTTAAAACTGTGCGTCACAGTTGAAAGTCCCAAAACATTGGCGCCGGTTCCGTTAAAAACAAAGAAAACTTCGGTTTCCGCGCCAAACTTTTCCTTAAATATTTCAACTGCTTTTTGTGTGTAAACGTCATTGCCATAACCAACTGCATGTCCCTGGTTGGCAGTTTCAATGGCTTTTAAAATCTCAGGGTGTACACCCGAATTATTGTCGCTTGCAAAGCCTTTCATTATTTGCTTCATGATTTTAAAATTAGTTGATAAGGCAGATTCTTTGTAACTTTCAGCGTTTCAAATTGTGTGTAAAGAAATAAAAAATCAAAGGCATAAAAAAATGGATCAATCAATTCCGCTTTCCCAAAAATTGTACCTGCTTGGTATTCGTCCTGAAAAAGGAGGGTTGAATTCAGCAACTTATCAGGTAATTGGTTTTGTACTTTCCGGAGCTTTGTTTTTAGAACTTTTTCAGCATAAAAATATCAGGTTCGAAGGGAAAAATGTTGTTTTAATGAACGATAAAACTTCAGACCCGATCCATCAGTTTTTACTCGAAAAAATAAAACAAAAACCGCGACCCCTAAAATTGGCAACCTGGATCAGTAAGTTAAGCTTTTCACAAAAATTTATAAGAAAAGAAACTCAGCAGGGTTTGGTTGACAAAAGGTTAATAAAAATGGAACCTCGTCAGTTTTTGTTTTTTCATTGGGAAAGGTCACAAATACTCAACCATCAGTTGGTTTACAAATTGATTTCCGAAATTGAAAACCTTATATTCAAGGGAACTGAAAACGAAGAAGAAATCATGTTATTATCCATGTTAAAGCCTGCAGGATTATTAAAACGGATTTTTCCTGAACGTGAAAAAAGGAAATTAGCTACTGAAAAGTTAAAGAAAATGATGATCGGCAACCAGGTTTCGGAAGCCGTTTCTCAGGCGATTTCTGCAGCGCAGGCGGTGGCAGCATCTGTTGCAATTACTGCGGCTGCAACCCACAGATAAAATCAAACTGGTTAACTCGAATTGTTGAATCCCAAAATTGTTAAATTGAACAGTTGAACTGAGTTTAAAATAAATGACAAAACAAAAAATAGCCGTTTTCTGGTTTCGTCGCGACTTGCGCTTAGTTGATAACGCGGGGCTTTTTAATGCCTTAAAATCTGGCTTGCCGGTGCTGCCGGTTTTTATTTTCGACAAAAATATTCTTCAAAAACTCAGCGCCGGAAACGATGCCCGGGTTTCGTTTATTCATACTGAAATTTTAAAAATAAACAACGAACTCGTAAAAAATGGAAGTTCACTAAAAGTGATACATGATAATCCTTTGGGTGCTTTTCATAAACTGACTGAGGAATATGATATTGAAGCTGTTTATACAAACCGCGATTACGAACCCTACGCAACTCAGCGTGATTCGGAGATTGGGGCTTTTCTGAAACAAAAAGGAATTAATTTCAATACATTTAAAGACCATATTATTTTCGAACACAATGAAGTGTTAAAAGACGATGGCACGCCTTACACGGTTTTCACACCATACAGCAACAAATGGAAACTGAAGTTGGGCAACACTGAAATTCCTGAATTTCCATCTCAAAATTATATAGGTGGATTTATGAAAACAGAACCTCTGAAGATACATACACTTCAGGAGTTGGGTTTTGAACAAAGCAAAATCAAAGTTCCTGACTATAACATTTCTGAAGATTTAATTAAAAATTATGCTGAAAAACGCGATTTGCCAGCGTTCGACGCCACTTCAAAACTTGGTGTCCATCTGCGTTTCGGTACAATCAGTATCAGGCAAGCAACACAAAACGCAATAAAGTATTCAGAAATTTTTTTGAACGAACTGATTTGGAGAAATTTTTTCAGTTCGATTTTGAGTCATTTTCCGTATGTTGAAAAAAGCGCATTCAAACCAAAATATGATTTAATTGAATGGCGAAACAATGAAAAGGAATTTGAGTTGTGGTGCCTCGGTAAAACTGGCTACCCGCTTGTGGATGCCGGTATGCGCGAACTCAACGAAACCGGTTTTATGCACAACCGTGTTCGAATGGTAACTGCAAGCTTTCTGACCAAACATTTATTAATCGACTGGCGCTGGGGAGAAGCATATTTTGCTGAAAAACTCCTCGATTTCGACCTGGCCTCCAACAACGGAAACTGGCAGTGGGCGGCAGGTAGCGGTTGCGATGCCGCGCCGTATTTCAGGGTTTTTAACCCCGAAGCGCAGCAAAAAAAGTTTGATGGAAAAGCAGAATATATTTTGAAATGGTTACCCGAATATGGAACTGTTCAATACCCGAAACCAATTGTTGAACATAAATTTGCCAGGGAACGGGTTTTAAAAGCTTATAAAAGCGCATTGGAAAAATCGTAAAACCTGCATATCTGTAAATATTTCTTTACAAATATGCGCATATTTGTAAAGAGAATTTTACATATTTGCATAAACTGATGTTATTTAAATGAAAAAAAGGTTTTTATTTCATACAATCAAAAAATATATTGACCATAAGAATGCGTTGATTATTACCGGAATGCGACAGGTTGGTAAAACTACTCTGATGAAACAAATATACGATGAAGTTGAGGCACCAAAATTATGGTTCGATTTCGACAACCCTCTTGATATGCTGCAATTTGAAGAGATTGATTACAACAAAATTTTTAGAAGTCTTGAAAAAACGTTGAATTCATCGGGAAAAAGAATCTATGTTTTTATTGATGAAATTCAGAATCTACCCGAAATAACGAAAATAATTAAATATCATATTGACCACTTCAATGTAAAATACGTTGTAACCGGATCTTCAAATTATTACTTGAAAAACCTGTTTCCTGAATCATTAAGTGGGCGAAAATTTTTGTTTGTCCTACCACCATTGAGTTTTTGTGAATACCTTTATTTTCATGACAGACTTGAATATGTAGAGGATATTGAAATTGATTTCCTGTCAGTGATAGAAAAGCAAAGCCAACTTGAATACGAAAAACGAAGCATGGATTATGAAAATTATATTGAATTTGGCGGTTTTCCTGAAGTAGTATTAACCAAAGATATTGAAACTAAAAAGGCAGTTTTAAAAAACATATTTTCATCTTTTTTCGAGAAAGACATAAAAATTCTGACTGACATTAAAGACATTAGAGAGTTGCGAAACTTGATTTTGCTGCTTGTGCCCAGAACCGGGAATATTCTTGATATTACCAAACTTTCGGGCGAATTAGAGATAAACAGGGTTAAATTATACAGTTATATCGAGTTTTTGCAGGGTGTATTTTTCCTGGATTTGATACCAAAATTTTCAAGAAGCATTGATAAAACTATTGCTGGAGGTAGAAAAGTATATTTTGCCGATACCGGTATTTTGAATATTATTGGGAAAGTTACCGAGGGGCAATTGTTTGAAAATGCTATTGCAAACCAACTGAAAGAATTTGGAGACTTAAGTTTTTATAATCAGCGAAACACAGCTGAAATTGATTTTATTTTGAATAAGGAAATAGCTTTTGAGGTAAAAATTAATGCAACAGAGAAGGATTTAAAAAGAACGGCTTATCTTGCAGAAAAAATCGGAATCAAGGAATCTTATTTAATTAGCCGGAAATATAATGAAACTGAAAAAACCATCTTCCCCATGTTTTTGTGATTAATAAAAAATATCAAAATATGAACTCAAGAGAACAATTTTTAAAGACGGTAAACCATCAGCAACCCGGCCGGATTGTATTGGATTTGGGCGCTACCTCTGTCACCGGAATACATGTGCAAACCATTTCTCAGTTACGTCGCCACTATGGTTTGCAACGTAAACCAATCCGGATAATCGAGCCGTTTCAGATGCTGGGTGAGGTCGATTGGGAATTGATTGATTCAATTGGAATCGATGTAATTGGAGCCTGGGGAAAAAATAACATGTTCGGGTTTAACAACCATGCTCCTTTTAAAGAGTGGAAAACGCCCTGGGGACAAAGAGTTACAGTTCCACGAAACTTTAATACCACAACCGATGAGAATGGCGATATTTTAATGTACCCTGAAGGCGACACCACAATTCCACCATCCGCTCGTATGCCAAAAACGGGGTATTTCTTTGATGCAATAATTCGGCAGGAGCCAATTGTTGAGGAAGAACTTGATGTTCAAAATAACATTGAAGAATTTGGATTGATCTCTGACGCTGATCTGGAACACTGGCGCATTGAAGTTGATAAAGCCTATTATTCGGGAAAAGCTGTGATTGCTGCTTTTGGCGGAACTGCGCTTGGTGATATTGCGCTTGTTCCTGGGATGAATTTAAAAGCACCAAAAGGAGTGCGCGATGTGGCTGAATGGTACATGAGCACGGTGATGCGGCCCGATTATATAAAATCAATTTATGAACGGCAGGTTGAAATTGCTATCGAAAATTTAACACGGATTTTTGCAGTTGTTGGCAATAAAGTAAACGCAATGTTTATTTGCGGAACTGATTTTGGCACGCAGGATTCCACTTTCTGTTCTCCTGAACAATTTGATGAAATGTGGCTTCCGTATTACCGGAAAATAAACGATTGGATTCACGAAAATACGCAGTGGAAAACGTTTAAACACTCGTGTGGCGCAGTAGAGGGATTAATGGATCATTTCATTCGTGCCGGGTTCGACATTATTAATCCGGTTCAGATTAATGCAGCCGGAATGGACCCTGTAAAATTAAAACAAAGATATGGCCGCGACCTAGTTTTTTGGGGAGGTGGTGTTGATACGCAAAAAATATTGCCTTTTGGTAAGCCTGAAGAAGTGCGGGAACAAGTACTCCGCACCTGCGAAATTTTCAATAAAGATGGCGGTTTTGTTTTTAACACTGTTCACAATATTCAGGCAAATGTTCCTGTCGAAAATGTAGTCGCAATGCTGGAGGCAATTAAGGAATTTAACGGGAAATAGGGTGGCACGTTTTTTAAACCTTTTAAAAAAAAATCATTCGTATTCTTCTCGTCTATTACAAATGGTATCCAAAAAAATATTCGAAAATAATCTAAACCAATAAAAATGAAAAAATCAGTTTTTCTACTTTTTGCAATATTTGTTGTCTCATCATCTTTCGCGCAGAAATACCAGGCCAATTGGGAATCAATCAACAGTCGCCCGGTGCCTCAGTGGTTTGAGGATGTGAAATTCGGGATATTTATTCACTGGGGGGTTTATTCTGTTCCGTCGTGGGCACCCGCAAATGCTGATATTGGGATATATGCAAAGTATGCCGAATGGTATTGGAGCCGTATTATGGGCAACGATAAGGCCGACAAACTTTTCCGTGATTACCACAACAAAATGTATGGCGAAGATTTTTATTACCAGGATTTTGCAGGCAGTTTTAAAGCCGAACATTTTGAACCTGCAGAATGGGCAGATGTTTTTAAAAAATCGGGCGCAAAATATGTTGTGTTAACTTCAAAACACCACGAAGGTTTTACGCTTTGGCCAAGCGAACAAAGCTGGAACTGGAACAGTGTTGATATTGGCCCGCACCGCGATTTGTGCGGCGACCTGACAAAAGCAGTAAAAGGTGCCGGTTTACACATGGGATTTTACTATTCACTTTACGAATGGTTTAATCCGCTCTATCACAACAATCTTGGAAAATATGTCGATGACCACATGATACCTCAAATGAAGGATTTGGTAACCCGTTATGAACCTGATATTGTTTGGACTGACGGAGAGTGGGATCACCCAAGTGAAAAATGGAAAAGTACAGAGTTTTTGGCATGGCTGTATAATGAATCGCCTGTAAAAGACCGTGTTTGCGTAAACGATCGCTGGGGAAAGGAAACGCGGGGAGTTGACGGCGGATATTTTACCACCGAATACGATTTGGTACACCAGGATAAAATCGGTGAAGTTGAAAAAGCATGGGAAGAGTGCCGTGGAATTGGAACTTCATTTGGCTACAACCGCATCGAAGATTTGGATAACTACATGAGCTCGGATGCACTTATTGATTTGTTGATAGAAAAAGTTGCAGCCGGAGGAAACCTGCTTCTCGACATTGGACCAACTGCCGACGGTTTGATCCCCGTAATCCAGCAACAACGCCTGCTCGACATTGGAAGCTGGCTCAATATTAACGGTGAAGCTATTTACGACACCCGCAAATGGGAAGGTGCAAAGGAAAATAAATCAGAAAATGTATTCTTCACAAAAAAAGGAAACAATTTGTATGTTCATTGCACCAAATTCCCTGATAAACCTATCGAAATAAAAGGGGTAAAAGGGGCAGCAAAAGTTACAATGCTGGGTACAGATGCAAAAGTCAGCGCCAAAAAATCAGGAAGCACTTTGAAAATTGCAGTACCTCAACTTTCACCTTTAAATAATCCCAGCGAATTTGCATGGGTTTTTAAGATTGAAGGAGCTTTATAGCAGCAGTTTATAAGGTGAAATCAATCAAAATCTAAATGAGGTTAATACTTTTTAAAATTGTATTCCAATCCTTTAAAAGAAATTAAATTTGATATATTTATCGGAATTAAAAGTTAAAAAAGCGAATTCAGAAACATAAGTTTCTACCAAAAAATAATTTATTCTTTAAAATTAATAACAACAATGAGCAAGACACAACAATTTTTAAAAGCACACAAATTGTCGGCAGCAGAACTTGATTTGCAATCACTTACCGATGATTTTATTTCGGAAATGGAAAAAGGGCTGGCCGGAAAATCAGGTTCTTTACTAATGCTTCCAACCTATTTGGGTGCCGAAGGAACAATTAAACCCAACCAACCTGTAGTTGCAATCGATGCCGGAGGTACAAATTTCAGGGCTGTAAAAATGTACTTCGATGAAAATTTAAAATTAGTTACCGAAAACCTGCAACAGCGAAAAATGCCGGCAATTGACGAAGAGCTGTCGAACAAGGAATTTTTTGCTACGCTTGCTGCCTATTTAACCGAGTACAAAAATGTATCCGACAAAATAGGATTCTGTTTTTCTTATGCTGTGGAAATTTTTCCAAACAAGGATGGTAAGCTTCTGGAATGGAGCAAGGAAGTAAAAGCGCCTGAAGTAATTGGGCAAATGGTCGGCAAAAACCTGCTTCATGCAATGGGCACACCCAAAAAACAGATTGTTTTGATGAACGATACAGTTTCGACTTTGCTGGCCGGACAAGCTGCAACTGCCGGAAGAGAATTTGATACCTACCTGGGTTTTATTCTTGGAACAGGTACAAATGCATGTTACATTGAGCAAAATGCAAACATTACAAAAACTCCTGACCTCGATAAAAAAGGAAGCCAAATCATCAATATCGAAACAGGAAATTTCAATCTTATGCCACGCACTGATATTGATGTTGCTTTTGATAACACAACTAAATTACCGGGCCGTTACACTTTCGAAAAAATGATTGCCGGTGGTTATTTTGGCGGACTTTGTACCATGGCTTTGAAAATGGCTGCTGCTGAAGATGTTTTCAGCGCCGA
>DAOPKR010000084.1:0-19450 GCA_035391305.1 Draconibacterium sp. | reverse complement strand
GCCAAAAATATCTCCGGTAAATTCAGGATCATTAATCTTTTCATCCATATTGAGTAAAAACATTTTCTTTGTTGGCAATTGTTTGACCACAAATTCCATGTATTCTCGATAACAATAAATAAGCTTTTCAAAATTGAGATTATTATTTGTAATTGCCCAGTACAAATCAAATAAATCACGTCCTTTTCTTCGTTGGTACAATGCCCTGAGCTTGGTGCCGAGTAACTCTTCCAGTTCATACGAAATAATAGTACAAGTCCCCGTAAACCAGGTATTTTCAACCCGAAAAGGGACCTCTTTTACGCCTAAAACATGAAAATGCTCACGGCAGTTAATTTCAATTTTTAAACGGAGGCTAATAACAGGAGGAATTTCGGAATCAAATCGATAAACAATGGTATTGTTGTTCTCATTTTGCTTTACCGAACGTTTAAGCCCAAGGAATTTTAATTTCTCCCTTATTCTTATCAATACAGGATTAATAGGGCCAGCGGTAATCTGAACCAGGTCAATATCTTCAGAATATCGGACTTGTGGCTTCATGAAAATTTTATGCAAAGCCGTTCCTCCCCGAAATGCTAAACTATTTCGGATGATTTCATCGGAAAACATCTCCACCAAAGCCCGCTCAATGACTAAGTCCTGTTCAACCTGCGCATCATTTGGCCAGGGGGCAAAAGCCTTCCATTCTTCTATATATCTGCGTGGTATCACTTTTCTAAATCAATATTTACAATTATTTTCCAATCCTTATCGCTTACACTTTCCTTATTTTTATGAGCGATAGATAGTGGTGTAAAATAGCAAACCTTATTCGATAAATACTTTTTTAATACATCAGATAGCGCCGGATTTTGCAATACCTTATCTAATAAATAGCCCAGTCTTTGTACACTTGTAATTTGTCCGTAAATCTGTGCTTCTTTATATAGTTTTGATGGTTTCATTATTTCCGAAAGCTCTTCAAGAATAGGAAGCAACCGGTTTATTCCACCAATTTTAGCGCTGAAAAAAATCAAATCCAAAGCGGTAAGTTCCGGAGAAGAAACTTTGATATAACCCGCATCGGTCTTCTTTTCAATAATTCCTTCGGCATTCCATTTACTACGGGTATAAAAATTAATCGTAAGCTTGTTATTTCGAATATCCCTCAGCGCAGGAATTTTTGTAATGATCTGGGAACCCATAGGCTGCTGATGACCTGCTCCATGTATAGCTGCAGCAGAAAAAAGGCCGAAATAATAATCCTTCTTAAGGCTTTTCATTAAATCATCGGCAAAAAGATATACAGGCAGCATTCCTTGTTGAGAATATTCGGGTGGTATAATCACGTAAAAACCTTTCCTGATTTGGGCAATAAGATTTTTTGATTTTACCCGGAATAAACTTTGATGTAGTGCTTTTAAGGACACTGGAAATTCAGCAATCAATTCTTTTAAAGTAACTGAATAGCGACCTTTTGCCCGAACAGACAACAAATAATCTTCGAGATAGTTATATGAATTGTTGCTAACCATGATTGTATGAATACTCAATATACTACACAAACCGTAGAATATCACAAATGTAATCCATTTGTATTTACAAACAAAATATACAATGATAATTCACAAACACCAGTGCCCTGTATGATGGATATGAATATCAATACAATTGTTCCGGATTGTCTTTTCGCTCCTCAAAAAAAACCATATCAATGAAAAACAACAAAATACCCCGAAATGGTAGCCGAAATCGCACCCCATTTCGATTGTGTCTAAATCAAAGCATTCTGACAGGATAATTAGTGGTTTTTGTAAATAACTTTATTATTTATCTCTCTACTGGTGATGAATAGTTTTGTGGAATTATTGCTCCGCTTATGGACCGAAGTTGCAACTATTTTTTCTTTCTTTTAGGCGACAGAAAATCACAAAATAGTACAGTGACGAACTCTCAAAAATGTATTTTTCAGATCATTTTTTGAGACGGTTTTCCAACACAAAAAAACCACTGAAAAATGACACAAAAAAAGAGTTGCAAGAAATTGTGACTACTTGATTTTTTTTCTATGTATGTAACATAGTTGCTATTGATGTTACATTTCAGCAAATGCCTTTATTTTCAAGGCAAAAAGTAACATGTAAAACACATCTTGTAACATAGCTTAAACACAAAATTTCCTAGCTGCTCTAACTTTGATTCAGAATTTTAAACCAATAATTCGATTCAAAAATGAGACAGCAAAATGTTTTTTCGGTCGCAATAATAATCGCACTCGGTGGCTTTCTTTTTGGATACGACATTGCAATGATGTCGGGAACCACATCTCAGTTGGAAACTCTTTTTAATTTAAACAGTACATGGCTTGGATTTACAATTGCCATTGCAATTCTTGGTACAATAGTCGGTACATTAATAATAGGTAAACCGGCCGAAAAATATGGCCGACGTAAATCATTGATTGTATTGTCTGGTTTATTTGCCGGTTCAACTATCGGAAGTGCAACAGCTTTTAACTGGGAAATGCTTTTGTTTTTCAGGTTTATTACAGGCGTACTTCTCGGTTGTATTACTGTTGTAACCCCTATGTTTATTGCTGAAATTTCGCCTGCTAAACAACGTGGGCAACTGGTTTTATTGAACCAGCTTTTTGTGGTTTCGGCAATTTTCCTGGCATTTGTGGTCAACTACTTCCTGGCTCAAGCTTTTGCCGATTCATCGTGGAGATGGATGATTGGTGTTGAGTTTATTCCTGCCCTCCTGTTTTTTGGGTTACTTTTTATCGTTCCCGAAAGTCCGCGCTGGTTGGTTAACCAAAACCGCAGCGAGGAAGCATTAATTGTTTTTACCCGCGTAAAAGCTGAAAATCCGGCAGAAGAAGTTGCAATTGTAAAGAATTCAGTTGAGCAGGAACTTAAATTAGGCCACGGTAATTTATTTGTAAAAGAAAACCGTTTCCCGGTAATGATTGCCATTTTAATTGCCGCCTTTAATCAGTTGGCCGGTATTAATGCCATTATGATTTACGCTCCCCGTGTATTCGAAATGGCAGGTTTTGGAACAAACGCTTCATTATTGCAATCCATTTCCATCGGTGCTACCAATTTGCTTTTCACATTTATTGCCCTCTTTTTAATCGACCGTTACGGAAGACGGACCTTATTAATGGCCGGTTCGGTTGGAATGGTGTTTTTTCTAGGAATGTTGTCAAAAGCATTTTCTACCAACAATTTTAGTGAACTCGGTGGTTACGGCGTTATGATTTATCTGATGGGCTTCATCGCATTCTTCGCTTTCTCGCAGGGGGCAGTTTTGTGGGTTGTTATCTCCGAAATATTTCCAAATAAAGTACGCTCAAAAGGACAGGCATTAGGAAGTTTTACCCATTGGATTTTTGCTGCGGCATTAATTTGGGGCTTCCCGGTTATAAACAATTCAGTAGGAGGAGGAATTTCATTTGGCTTTTTCGCGGTAATGATGGTGCTTCATTTCTTCTTTGCCTGGAAAGTACTTCCCGAAACCAAAGGAAAATCATTGGAAAACATTCAGGTTGAATTTACAAACAGAAGAAATCGATAAAATATGTTCTTTCAAATTAGGGTAACAATTTGGGGTACTACCCCTCATTTCGGAAGTGTTCCGGTCAAGCCGTACCACTGTCCTCAATTGTCCCCCTTTTTAAGGGGGACAGTTTGAGCCGAAAGCCAGCTTGACTGGCTGAGGCGAAAACGGGGGGTAATGAAACTAAGATAAATTCAACAACAATAATTTAGAGTATCATCATGAATATTAAAAACAACGAAATTTTATGCATTGGCGAAGTTCTTTGGGACAGGCTTCCATCGGGTGCAAAACCCGGCGGCGCCCCAATGAATGTCGCATTGCACCTGAATGCCATCGGGCAAAATGTTTCAATTGCCAGCCGAATTGGAAACGATGAGCCGGGCGAAGAACTAAAATCGTTCCTCGAAAATTCAGGAATGAAAACCGATTTGATTCAGGTTGACGAACATTTGCCCACCAGCGAAGTGCTTGTTCATTTAGACGAAAACAACAACGCCACCTACGAAATTTGTGAACCGGTTGCCTGGGACAACCTCGAACTGACCGATTCGTTAATGACAAAGGCACGGGAGGCAGGACTACTGATTTACGGTTCGCTGGCTTCGCGAAACCCAATGTCGCGCCGGACAATCATGCAATTGCTCGAAAATGATGCGGTAAAACTGATTGACGTAAATTTCAGGAAACCCTACGATTCAAAAGAAGTGGTGGAAAAACTGCTTGAAAAAACTGATATCGTAAAATTGAATGATGAAGAACTTGTGGCATTCGCACAGTGGTACAACAAACACAGGCATGACGAGCAAAGCCTGATTAAATGGTTTGCAACTCAATACAACCTGAAAATGGTTTGTGTTACCAAAGGCGACAAAGGTGCGCTGCTATATTGCGATGGAGAATTTTACGAACATCCCGGATTTAAAGTAGATGCTGTTGATACAGTTGGAGCAGGAGATGCTTTTCTGGCCGGATTAATCGCATCTCTGCTCGAAAAGAAATCGCCAGCCGAAGCTTTGGCTTTTGCTTGTGCAACCGGCGCTTTTGTAGCAACAAAGGCTGGTGCAACACCGGAATATGATATGAGAGAAATTGAAAGAATTTTAAATAACGATTAATTAATTTATTATGAAAAAAACAAATCATTTGAAAAAATTCACGGGATTAATTACTCTAATCCTTTTGTTTTTGGTTTCAATGAATGCAAGCGCTCAGCAAATTAGTGTTAGTGGAAATATAAAGGATTCCAAAGGAGAAGGTCTGCCGGGTGTGACTGTCATTGAAAAAGGGACTGTTAATGGTACCGTTACAAATATTGATGGAAATTATTCTCTTTCCGTTGACGGAAAATCAACGCTTGTTTTCAGCTTTATCGGAATGACAACTAAAGAGGTTTTAGTAAATGGGCAATCTTCCATTAATGTTGTTATGACTGAGGAAAATATCGGATTGGAACAAATTGTTGTTACGGGTTACCAAACTCAGAAGAAAGCTGATTTGACGGGTGCGGTGGGCGTTGTTGAAGTTGATCAGATAAAAGAATTGCCAACCGGCAATGCAGTGAAAGCACTTCAGGGACGGGTGGCTGGTGTGTATGTAACCACCGATGGCAATCCCGGAGATTATGCAACAGTTCGTATTCGTGGGGGAAGTACCATGGGATCTGGAAGCAATAATCCGCTTTACATTATAGATGGAATGCCAACAACCGGAGGAATTGAACAACTAAATCCAAACGATATTGAAACAATGCAGGTTTTAAAAGATGCTTCTGCGGCAAGTATATATGGCTCAAGAGCAAATAATGGTGTAATCTTAATAACAACTCGAAAAGGGAAAGAAGGTGTCAGCAAAATTGAATTTAACGCTTATGCTACAATACAAAATTACAGCACAAAACTTGACGTTTTAAACACATACGAAAGAGGGTTGGTTAACTGGCAGGCATCAATTAATGACGGTTTGACACCAACTTCAAGTATTTACAAATATGATTGGCATACCGATTCAAATGGCAATGCAGTTTTGGACCGAATTTTATTGCCAGAATATATCGATCCTTCACATACAATGCACCCTGCTGATACCAAATGGTTTGATGAAGTTTCCCAGCAATCACTGATTCAATCCTACAATTTAACTTTTTCTAATGGAAA
Organism: Draconibacterium sp.; assembly: GCA_035391305.1. Taxonomy (GTDB): domain Bacteria; phylum Bacteroidota; class Bacteroidia; order Bacteroidales; family Prolixibacteraceae; genus Draconibacterium. Next base: position 13,751 of record DAOPKR010000084.1, on the reverse strand, counting down.
TGATAAAGGAAGTTCATTGATTTCGTTGAACTATTATAACCATGATGGAATTATTAAAGAGACAAATTCGAATAAAATTACTGCCCGGATTAACAGTGATTATAAATTTCTTGATGGTAAATTAAAAGTCGGAGAAAACCTGCTTATTTCAAAAGTGGATAATACGGATATTCCTATTGGGGACGTAATGTATCTGGCACTTGTGCAGCAGCCTGTTGTTCCTGTTTATTCTATTGATGGTGGCTGGGGCGGCCCTGCTCCAGGAATGACTGACCGCCATAATCCGGTTCGTCTGATTGAGCAGAATAAACAAAATCACTCAAAAACAGCGAGGGTTTTCGGAAATATGTTTGCCGACCTTGAGATTATTAAAGGTTTGAATTTCAGAACAAACTACGGAATAGATTATACTGAAAATTATTATCGAAAAATGGATTATAGTTATGCATCCGGATTTCTTATCAGCGATATTAACAGGACTACTACCTCGCAGTGGCACAATTTATCGTGGACATGGACAAATACATTAAACTACAAAATGGAAACTGGTCTCCACAATATTGACGTAGTTGCAGGTACTGAGGCAATTAAAGCAGAATATGAAACTTTTTATGGCAGCCGTGAAGGATATGTTATCGAGGATCCGGATTATATGTTTTTAGATGCTGGTACCGAAAAAATACTGAATGGTGGCGGTGGAGCGGGGAATTCATTGTTTTCGCTTTTTGCCAAAGCCAACTACGTTTACAATCAAAAATATCTTGCTTCGCTTACTGTTCGACGTGATGGTTCTTCACGCTTTGGTAAAGATAATTTATACGGTACTTTCCCTGCATTTTCGTTGGGATGGCGATTAAGTGAAGAAGGTTTTTTGAAAGAATCACTTCCTGCTATTTCGAATTTGAAAATTAGGGCAGGCTGGGGTATTACGGGTAACCAGGAAATCAGTAATGATGCCATTTATTCAATTTACCGCACGGATTATGGAGTAGATCCAACCTGGGTTTTCGATACTGGAACTGCCTATGATATTACAGGTTCAGATTCAGGTAGCCTTCCATCAGGATATCGTAAAATCCGTGAAGGTAACTCGATTCTGAAATGGGAAGAAGCTAAACAAACCAACTTAGGTATTGATTTTGGATTTCTGGATCAGACATTTTATGGAAGTTTTGATTACTTCATGAAAGAAACCAGCGATATTCTAATTGAGCCTCCGTATCTGGCCGTAAAAGGCGAGGGCGGAAACCAATGGGTTAACGGAGCTACCCTGGAAAATAAAGGTTGGGAGTTCGTGTTGGGCTACAATAAAACGCTAAATAATGGACTTGGCATAGATTTAACAGCCAACATTTCATCATACAAAAGAAAAGTAACCTATTTGCCCGATGAAGTTTTGACAGGTTATCCGGGAGACCCCGCAAACGGGAAAAGTGTTTTGGGACAATCGGATATCGTTCATTTTGGGTATATAGCCGATGGTATTTTTCAAAATCAGGCGGAAGTTGATAATTACCCGCAACAAACAGGGAAGGACATTGGACGTATCAAATACAAGGATATTGGTGGATTGGACGAAAATGGAAAATACATTAACAAACCCGATGGTGTTGTAAATGATTTGGACAGAACCTGGATTGGAGATCCAAACCCTGATTTTATTTATGGATTGAATGCTGTTTTTAGCTATAAAAACTTCGATCTTAATTTATTCTTTCAAGGCATTCAAGGAGTTGATGTTTACAATGAACACAAACATTTAACCGATTTTACTTCCATTTGGCAGGGGACCAATTTTGGCACTAGAACTTTGGATGCCTGGACTCCAACAAATACAGGATCAACTGTTCCAATGCTTACTTTGACAGATACCAATAACGAAAACAGATATTCAAGCTATTTTATCGAAAATGGTTCTTACTTAAAGCTAAGAAACTTACAGATAGGTTATAATGTGCCTGACAAGTTGATTAAATCTTTGAAATTATCATCGGCAAGGATTTATGTTCAGGGCCAAAATGTACTTACGTTCAAAGATTCAAAAGGAAATAATCAATTTACAGGAGTCGATCCTGAATCTCCAGGTTTTGCATATCCTAATCCAACGAGTTATTCAATCGGAGTTAATTTAACTTTTTAGAAAACAATTACAATGAAAAAAATAAATATTAAAATATCAGCAATAATAATGATTGCAACAGGGTTTTTAGTTTCCTGTTCCGATTCATTTCTTGAAATGGCTCCTAAAAGTACAATCAGCAGCGACCAGTTATTAACTCCCGAAAATGCTGAAGGTATGGCAATTGCAGCCTATTCTGAACTCGGTAATGACCATTACACGGCACCCAATTCATTGTGGCCTTATGCAGACAATACAAGTGGCGACGCTTATAAAGGTGGTGGTGGCACCGGCGATATCTGGGAATTTAATTTTATGGAATTATTTGCATTTAACACAACCGACAATCCATTGATTGACCAAAAGTGGTATCGTTTATATGTTGGTATTGGACGTGCAAATGAGGCATTAAAGGTAATTAATGAATTGACCGCCAACGAATTTCCGAATAAAACTGAACGTCAGGCAGAAATGCGGTTTTTAAGGGCTCACCACTATTTTATCCTAAAAACTATGTTTAAATATATTCCATGGATAGATGAAACAGTTTCAGGGGAAGCCTTTAAAGAAATTTCAAATAAGGAATTTACCGATCAGGAACTTTGGGATAAAATTGCCGATGAATTTCAATTTGCTGCTGAAAACCTTCCTGAAATGCAGGCTGAAAAGGGTCGGGTAAATAAATATGCTGCAATTGCATATCTTGCTAAAACACGGTTGTACCAGGCATACGAACAGAACGAACAAAATGCGGTAACAAGCATCAATTCATCTAAATTAGAACAAGTTGTTAGTTTGGTAAACCAAGTAATCGCTTCAGGAAAGTACTCTTTGTTCCCCGATTTTGGGTACAACTTTTTGCAGCCTCACGATGATGGAAGCACGGAATCAGTTTTTGCAGTTCAACGTTCAATTGATGATGGCACCCCAAAAGGAAGATTAGACTGGGGAAATATGTTGAACTACCCGATGAACCCTGAATATGGTTGCTGCTGGTTTCATATTCCAACACAAAATCTGGTAAACTCTTTTAAAACCGATGAAAATGGGTTGCCACAGTTCAATACATTTAATAATTCGGATGTAAAAGAAGGAGCAGATTTTCAAAACAACACGTTTGACGTTCGTTTAGATCATACTGTTGCAATTCCGGGACATCCATGGAAATACGACCCAAATTTTATTTACCAAAAAGATTGGGCGCGTGCAATTCAAATTTATGGCCATTTTTCATCATTGAAAGAAAGCCAACATTATGAATGTGCTTGTTTTCAAAAAGTTCCACCATTTATTGCAAGTTCGAAAAACACCGATATCATCAGGTATGCCGATGTACTGTTATGGAAAGCAGAAGCGCTTATTGAGTTGGGACGTCAAAATGAGGCTCTCCCAATAATCAACGAAGTAAGACAACGTGCTGCCAACAGTTCAGGGATGTTGAAATTTAATGACGGTAACCCTGTTTCAAATTACAAAATGGAAATCTACAAACCAGGCGAAAATTGCACCTGGGATCAAGATTTTGCCCGCCAGGCATTGCGTTGGGAAAGACGTTTGGAGCTTGCAATGGAAGGAATTCGCTTCTTCGACTTGGTGCGTTGGGGAATTGCCTCCGATTATATCAACAACTATTTTGCAAAAGAATCAACAAAACGGGAATACTTGAAAGATGGGAAGTTTACAAAAGGAAAACACGAGTTTTTCCCTATTCCACAAAATCAGGTTGATTTCAGCAAAGGTTTGTATAAACAAAATAATGGCTGGTAGTCTTGCAGGTAAAAACATTAAAAAAAGTAAAAATGAAAAAGTATTTTATTCACATATTAATTGTTTCATTATTGGCAGGTGTATTCATCTCCTGCCAGGAAGAATATGTATCTAATCTTGTGTTGGATAAGGATGTCAAAATCTCTGAATTTTCTGTTGATGGAAACCAGGGTGTGATTGATGAATCGAAAAAAACAATAACTGTTACCGTTCCCGATGGAACCGATGTTTCAAAAGTTAGTCCAGTTATTAAGGTTGCTGAAGGAGCTGAAATAACTCCCGCAATTACTGCAAACATGGATTTCACAAATCCGATTGAAGTTCAAATCATAAATGGCGATGTGTATAGCACATATACAATTTCGGTTACCGAACAGTTTTTTATCGGTTTTCTGGGAACTGCGGCAAATGTTGCGGCGATTACTGAGGACGACCAAAAAGCGGCTGCAGACTGGTTCTTCAATAATTATGAAAATGGCGTTTACATTAGCTTTGACGATATTAAAAGCGGAAAAGTTGATATTAATAATTTCAGGTTACTTTGGTGGTATTACGATGAAAGTCGCGTTCTTCCAAATATCGCACTTGAAACAGTTGTTCTTAATAAAATAAAGAACTATTTTAAAGACGGCGGAAATCTGATGTTCAATAGTCTTGCCTGTTCCTATTTCTGGAACCTTGGAAGGTTGACAGGAACATTTAACATGGCTATTGGCGATGGTCCTGGCAACGATAATGGTGATACCTGGGCAATTGGCGTAAATGTGGGTGGAAAGCACGACATGAGTGGACACCCAATCTACAAAGGTATTTCATTTACAACCGATGCGGGCGGGTTTAAAAGTTTCCCGGTTATTGCCCCTGGATGGAAAGAAGACCATAACTATGCTCTTCTTGATGTTGCTGCCTTTTACGGTTTTGAAAATACTGATGAAGCTGCTTACAATGCATTTACTCAAGGTCAAAATGTAAAATGGTTAGGTACCTGGGACTGGATGCACGATTACTGGATGGCTGGCACACTTGAATTATTGCCAAATGCTGAATTTAAAGGGAGGGCATTATATCATGGCATCGGCGGTTTTGAATTCAACCAAAATGCTCAGGGAGAAATTAATCCTGATGGAAATAATCCTTATCGTTCGAATGTCGTTATGATTGTTAAAAATTCTGTAAACTATTTATCTCAGAAAAATTAAGATTTGCAAAAAGGGCGGAGTGAATAAATCTCTGCCTTATTTCTTTACTATACATTAAAATTTCACTCAATGTCGCGAAAACTGGTTTATTTTTTTTTCATGCTCGCAGTTTTACTTTCCTGTGGGAAAGATGAAATTGATGATTCAGCTTCAAATGAAGTGATGAAATTTCATGATTATCGGCCTAGCTTTCATTTTACGCCCAAGGCAAACTGGATGAACGATCCGAACGGGATGGTTTATTACGAGGGGACTTACCATCTCTTTTACCAGTATTATCCCGAGGGAGCGAACTGGGGGCCAATGCACTGGGGCCACGCAACCAGTAATGATTTATTTGCTTGGGAAGAAAAGTCAATCGCATTGTACCCCGATAATTTAGGTTATATTTTTTCAGGAAGTGCGGTCGCAGATATGAAGAATACAGCTGGTTTCAAACAGAATGAAAACATTCCGTTGGTTGCAGTTTTTACGCATCACGGAAGTTTGACGGGACTGCAGCAGCAAAGTCTTGCATACAGCACCGATAAAGGGAATACATGGACAAAATACCTGGAAAACCCTGTCTTGCTTAATCCGGGGATAAATGATTTTCGCGATCCGAAAGTTATTTGGTATGAACCCGATGAAAAATGGATTATGGTAGTTGCTGCCAACGATCGGATAAAAATTTATGCCTCCTCAGATTTAATAAACTGGACTTTTCAGAGCGATTTTGGAATTGGTATAGGTTATCATGGTGGAGTTTGGGAATGTCCCGATTTGTTTCCTATGATTGATGAAAATGGAACTGAAAAATGGGTAATGATAGTTAGTTACGGTGGTAACGAGGACAGTAAACCTAACGGTGGTAGTGCAACCCAGTATTTTATTGGAGGTTTTAACGGCAAGGAGTTTAAAGCTGAAAATGAAGAGGTTTTGTGGGTAGATTATGGAATAGATAACTATGCAGGTGTTACTTGGAGTAATATTCCAAATGTGGATGGCCGAAGAATATTCATTGGTTGGATGAGTAACTGGATGTATGCCGGTACAACACCAACAGTTAGTTGGCGAGGCCAAATGACCGTTCCGCGCGAAATAAAATTAAAACATACGAACGGGAAATATGCACTTGCTTTTTTACCCGTTGTTGAATTGAATGAACAAAAAAATACAAGTACAACAATTGCTTTTAAAACACCACAGAAAAGTGTTGAAATATTAAAAAATGAAATTATCGAAGGCGGGAGTTTTTTAATTGAAATGGAAATCGACTTCTCTAAAACAGATAATTTTGAGATTGAAACAGGAAATGCGTTGGAAAACCTGAAAGTGAATTATAACAAGCAAAGCGGGGAATTTGTAATTGATAGGAGTAAATCGGGGAAAGTCGATTTTCATCCGGTGTTTAAACACCCGATTAAATGTGATTTTGATTATTCAAACCAAATTATTCCTATTCAAATGCTTGTCGATAATTCATCAGTTGAAATATTTATAAATAATGGAGAAAAAGTAATGACAGCATTGTTTTTCCCTCAATACAAATATAATTTCCTCAAAGTTAAGGGCAGTTCTGATAATGATTTTGTAAAACGCTTCATGCTTTCGGAAATCAAAAAAACTATATCAAGATAAAAATAAAACAATGGAACACTCAAATTTTTCTTTTGCTAAAAACAAAATCATCCAACTTGTATCGGTTAAAGCTTTAATTCTGTTACTATTTGCTATGACTGGCTGTTCATCTCTTTCAGTTAAAAATTTAGAAAAATATTCAGAGCAATTTAGGCCGCAAATACACTTTTCCCCGAAAGAAAACTGGACAAACGACCCCAACGGAATGGTATATTATGAAGGCGAATATCATCTGTTTTACCAGTACTATCCTGACAGTACGGTTTGGGGACCAATGCACTGGGGACATGCCGTAAGTACAGATTTGATACACTGGGAAGAATTGCCCATTGCATTGTATCCCGACAGTTTGGGTTGGATATTTTCAGGCAGCGCGGTAATCGACTGGGAAAATACTTCAGGTTTGGGAGAAAATGGAGTGCCTCCAATGGTTGCAATTTTTACATACCACAACAGCAAAATGGAACAAACCGGGAGCAACCAGTTCCAATATCAGGGGATTGCTTATAGTCTTGATAAAGGGCGGACATGGTCAAAGTATGAAAATAACCCGGTTCTGCCTAATCCCGGAATTCGTGATTTTAGGGACCCTAAAGTAATATGGCACAAAGAATCTGAAAAATGGATTATGTCGCTTGCTGTTCTCGATCACATTAATTTATATTCATCGCCCAATTTAATCGACTGGAAATTGGAAAGTGAATTTGGATTAGGTATCGGGTCGCATGTTGGGGTTTGGGAATGTCCCGATTTTTTTCCCTTAAATTTGGAAGGGACAGATGAAACTAAATGGGTATTGTTGGTAAGTGTAAATAATGGCGCACCCAATGGCGGCTCTGGCACACAATATTTTGTGGGCGATTTTGATGGACAAATATTCGAACCCCACGGAGAAAAAACAAAATGGATTGATTACGGGAAAGATAACTATGCAGGTGTAACCTGGTCTGATATTCCTGAAAACGATGGAAGACGGATTTTTTTAGGATGGATGAATAACTGGCAATATGCAAATCAAATTCCTACTTCGGTTTGGCGGGGAGCATTTACCATACCGCGAGCCTTGTTTCTTAATGAAATTTATAATGAATATTTGCTTTTATCGCGACCTGTTGAAGAATTTGGAAAATTGGCAAAAGAAGTAAATAAACTACAACCTGGGAAAATCTCCGGCGAATTTGAAATAAAAAAACCACAGGAATTTCCTGTTGAAGTAGAGCTTAGTTTTAATACGGCAAACAGCACAGACCTGAATTTTGGAGAACGTTTCGGTTTAATTTTATCGAACTCAAAAAATGAACGGGTAAAAATTGGGTATGATAACCTGAATAAACTATTTTTTGTTGACAGGAGCAATGCAGGTTGGGACGATCCATTGAAAGAATTTGCAGGAACTCATTTTGCCCCTTATGTTTTAAACAATAAAACCCTCAAATTGAGGTTGATCATCGATAAATCATCAGTTGAATTATTTGCAATTGATGGGTTGGTTGTAATGACTGAACAATTTTTTCCGACCGAAGAATTTAAAACGGTTAGCTTGTTTTCCGAAAAAGGGGAAGTCGAACTTTTAAAAGGTAGTATTACGAAATTATCAGGGATTTGGAAGTGATTTGTTTTAACATTTAATTAATTGAAAATGAAACATAAAAATATAGGATTACTGGCTATTTGCTTGCTTACAATATTTTGTGGATGCAATCAAAAAAAGGAAAGCGGGAAAACAGTCGACTTAAAAAATAAGGATTATTACACCGAAAAATACCGTCCGCAATTTCACTTCTCCCCCGATTCAATGTGGATGAACGACCCCAACGGAATGGTATATTACGAAGGCGAATATCATCTGTTTTACCAATATTATCCCGACAGTACAGTTTGGGGACCGATGCACTGGGGACATGCAGTGAGTACTGATTTGGTACATTGGGAACATTTGCCAATCGCGCTTTTCCCCGATGAACATGGCTACATTTTTTCAGGTAGCGCTGTTGTGGATTGGAACAACACTTCGGGATTGGGAAAAGACGGGCAACCACCATTGATTGTCATTTTTACCTACCACGAACCTAAAGGCGAAAAAGCAGGTAAAATCGATTTTCAAACACAGGGGATTGCATACAGTAACGACAAGGGCAGGACCTGGACAAAATACGGCGAACCGGTTTTGAAAAATCCCGGAATCCGCGATTTTCGCGACCCAAAAGTAAGTTGGTACGAAGACAGTAAAAAATGGATAATGACACTGGCAGCGCAAGACCACATTGAATTTTACTCGTCGCCTAATTTAATCGATTGGAAGCATGAAAGTGGTTTTGGCAAAGAACTTGGCGCACATGGCGGCGTTTGGGAATGCCCCGATTTATTTCAAATGACAGTTAAAGGAACCAACGAAAAACAATGGGTGCTTTTGGTAAGTATCAATCCCGGCGGGCCAAACGGTGGTTCGGCAACCCAATATTTTATTGGCGATTTCGATGGAAGCACGTTTACCACAAATCAAACTGAAACCAAATGGATTGATTACGGCAGGGACAATTATGCAGGGGTAACCTGGAGCGATATTCCGGAATCCGATGGGCGAAAGTTGTTTTTGGGTTGGATGAGCAACTGGAGTTATGCCACGGTTGTTCCCACTGAAAAATGGCGAAGTGCGACAACGCTACCCAGAGAATTAAGTCTGCAGAAAAATGAAAATGGATACTACCTGGTTTCAACTCCGGTAAGTGAATTGGCTGGATTAAGGGGAGAAAAAGTTGAATTGCTATCTCAAATGATTTCAGGTAACGTTTCTGTTGACATCAAAAATATTAAGGTACCCCGTTCTGAAATGGTATTCAGATTTCAACAAAAAAGTAATTCGCAATTTGGTGTGCCGGAAGAATTTGGCATCAAATTGAGTAACGAAAAGGGCGAAACTTTCAAAATAGGGTACTCACCAGTAAATAAAACTTTTTTCACCGATCGCACACGGGCAGGTCAAAGTTCATTCTCTAATGAATTTTCAGGCAAATCAATCGCATATTATGAACTGCAAAATTTAATGGAAGTGAGAATATTTGTTGATGAAGCTTCGGTAGAAGTATTTGTTGATAACGGAAAATTGGTAATGACCGACATTGTTTTCCCAACGGAACCCTACAATAAATTGGAATTATATTCAACAAATGGAGCATTTAAACTCGATAGCGCAGAAATATGGAGTTTAGAATCAATTTGGTAGGTTTTTAGTTTAGATTAGTTAGTGTAAGTCCGGTGGAAACGCCGGATTTATTTTTTTGCATAATCACTTGGTGAAATACCAAACTGCTCTTTAAAACATTTGGTAAAATACGAAGGTGATGAAAAACCAACTTCATAAGCAATTTGCGAAATACTGTTTCCGCTGTTTTTCAGCAATTCAAGCGAAAGCCGGAGTTTGACCGAATTCGCAAATTCGCTAACCGACATTCCGGTAAGCTTTTTTATTTTCCGGTATAAATGCACCCGCGAAAGCCCTATCATTTCGCTTAATTCTTCAACCGAGAGTTCCCTGTCTTTTTGTTCTTCAACAATTTTCGAAATTTTATTCAGAAATTTCCTGTCCAGCCGCGAAATCTGACCTTCCTGTACATCAACAGCCATAGGGCTTTTATAAGTATCCTGAAGTTTTTTGCGTAGTTCGATTAGTTTTTTTACCCTGATTTGCAGGTGCCGTTTGTTAAAAGGTTTCGGAATGTACGAATCTGCGCCCTCTTCCAATCCTTCAAGTTTCTGTTCCTGCGAAGCTTTTGCTGTTAAAAGGATGATGGGAATATGACTGGTTTTTAGCTGGTTCTTCAGTTTTCGTGTCATTTCAAGGCCATCCATTTCAGGCATCATAATATCACTGATAATTATGTCGGGTTCTTCTTCCTCCACTTGTTGTAGTCCTTCAATTCCGTTTCCGGCTTCAAAAATAATGTACGATTCACCCAAACAGCCTTTAATATATTCGCGAACATCCTTTTGGTCTTCAACAATTAAAACAACAGGTTTTTCAATTGTTTCAGTAAATTTTACTTCCTTTTCGGTAATATCAGAAAATTCAGGATTGAAATGAATTTCATTACTAATTTGCTTTTCATGATGAAAATTTGAAGTATCAATGTTTTGAGTCTCAATTATTTCATCCTTGTTAAGGTGTGAATTGCCTACAGGCAAGGCAATATAAAATGACGTTCCTTTTCCCACTTCACTGTCTACTTTTATCTTGCCGTGATGTAGCTTAACAAATCCTTTTGAAAGTGCCAATCCAAGTCCCGTTCCCCGGAATTCCTGCGATTTTTCAACCTGGTAAAAACGGTCAAAAATATGGGAAAGATGTTCTTGGGATATGCCACGTCCTGTATCTTTTATTTGAATCAGAGCTTCTTCTTCCGAAATGGTTTTCAATACAGATTTCTGTTTTTTAATGGTGATTGTAATCTGTCCACCTTCACCTGTAAACTTAAAAGCATTCGAAAGTAAGTTGAAAATAACTTTATCTAATTTGTCCCAGTCGAACCAAAGAAGTATTTTCTGCTCTGAGGAATGAATCTGAAAATCAATTTTCTTTTTAACTGCATGTTCTGCAAACGATTCATAAATCTCATTCAAAAAATCAACAACATTGTATTGCCCAACCTGAAGTTTCATTTTTTCGTTTTCAAGCTTTCTGAAATCCATCAATTGATTTATCAAGCGGAGCAAGCGTAAAGTGTTGCGGTGCATGAGGTTTACCTGCTTTTGAAGTTCAGGCGATAATTGTCTTGCATGAATTAAATCTTCAAGCGGGCCGATTATTAACGTTAATGGCGTCCTGAATTCATGTGAAATGTTGGTAAAAAAACGCAATTTTGCTTTTGTCGCCTCTTCCAGCTTTTTGGAAACTTCAATTAGCTTATCGCGTTGTTTTATTATCTCTAAATTTTGTTTTTCAATTTCCAGTTTTTGAGCGGCCAGTTTAATGTTGGCATTTCTTTTATTTCGAAAAGCCCTGAAAACCAAAATTACCAATATTCCAACCAACATTAGTAAAAAGAGTGTTATGATTAACATTAACCGTTGACTCTGAAATTTGGAAATCTGTCGTTCAAGAATCGAGGTCTGTTTTTCTATCTTATCCTGCAGCGACAATACTTGGTCGGTTTGTAATTTTATGATTTTAGCATTTGATGAATCAATGACTACTGTTGGCAAAAGGTTCTCTTTTTCGAAGGGCAGATTGTTTAGAATTTTATGAGCTATCTGAATTGACTTTTCGCCCCCAGTAGGATATAAAAATGTGGCATCAAGTTCACCGTTTATTACAGATTGTATTCCACCCTCTTCTCCATATAATCCGTCAATTCCAAGGAAATATTTGCCTTTTTCAATTCCGTTTTGGTAGGCAACAGAATAGGCACCATTAGCCATTACATCATTGTGTGCAAAAATAAGGTCGAATTTTATACTGTCTTTAATAACTTTTTGCATTACTTCTTTTCCGCCACTCCAGTTCCATTTTCCTGACTCCAAATAAACAATGGAAATATCATGAAATGGGATTAAGCTATTTGAAAATCCTTTTTGTCTCTCAACGGCAGGTGACGAACCTGCCAAGCCGGTTATTTCAAGTATTCTTCCTTTTCCGTGTAGTAATCTTGCTGCATATTTTCCAGCTTCCTGCCCAATAAGGTAATTATCCCCGCCAATAAATGCTGTATAATTATTGGAGTTTATTTTACGGTCGACAACTATAACCGGAATTCCCATTTTGTACACTTTTTCAACAATTGGGGTGAGAGGTTCGGATTCATTTGGAGATACAATTAATAAATCAATACCAAGTTTAATTAATTCTTCAATATCCCTGATTTGTTTGGAATTATCACTTTCAGCATCTTTCATAATCATTTCCATCTCAGGATAAAATGCCAGTTCAATCTCCATTTCACGGAGCATGGTTTCACGCCAGATATCGGCGGTAGTACATTGTGAAAATCCAACCTTTAATCTCGGATTTGAATAACTGGAGGAAAGGAAGAAAAAAAGAGTCATGATTAGCAGAATGCTCTGCTTCCCGTACTTTTTCATAAAGTTTCAGATAATTCTTTCTCAAATATAGTAAGATTAGTGACTAATTATTACGAAACTATTAATCGTTTACCATCAATGAATTTCACTTTCCTATATAGATCAAGTTTTGATTACATGGCTTAACTTTTATGAAAATTAGATTCTTACTCATTTGCGGGAAGACAGGCTAAAAAGAAAATAGTTGGAATTATCTTTTCAAAAAAGAAAACGTAATGGAGAAATCTAGCCGCCTATTGTTAAATTTTTTGTCACACTTTTTTGCAAGCCCGCACACCAATAGCACAACTTGTCCCGATCCATCGGGATTGGCTTTTCGTGCATCAAAGCCAAAGAGCTATGCCAACCCGCAAGGCAAAAAGCCGCTTCACTCCAACCACCTCCACCGTTCCGCTTGCACCAAAAAATTCAACCCCAAAGCTACATTAACATAACACCTTCTTATAGGAACAGCCGCACAAAAATCCCCGCTGACACCAAAGCTGTCCCATAAGGGCATTATGTAAAGTAGCCGCACCCTTCAAAGATATTTGCCATTCCAATAGAGCATATTCCGTCAATTTCCCCTCCTCCCTTTCAGCGGTGCAGGTTAAATAAAGCAAGAATTATAGTGCTTCAAAATCCTGTGCTTGCGGCAGGTTCATTCACTCATTCAACCGTTCGTCATACGTTCCATTCCGCATGCTTCACTTCACTGCTTCCTCACTTTTTCATTCGTTCATTTCACCAGCCTCAGCACCCCGCAATAAAAGCCCTGCCTTTGCTACACTCCACAAATCCCACCCCATTCCATTCCGGGTCTTGGTAATTTACCTAACAGATATAATTTAGTTCTGCATTCCTTTTCAGGTTAATTTTACAATTCCAAATATCTATGTCCAACATATCCGGCAAATTCCTCAAACCCCTCCATTCCATCCATCCGATTTGTTCCGTTCTGCAAAGTCATCGCATTTCCTTTTCCCCATCCC
>DAOPKR010000083.1:16214-19482 GCA_035391305.1 Draconibacterium sp. | reverse complement strand
AATGAAACAAGACCTGCAAAACACACTCGAAGAGCTGAAACAGCAAGGTTTATATAAAACTGAACGGATAATTACTTCGTCACAAAGTTCTGAAATTGAAGTTGGCGGTAAACCGGTTTTGAATTTTTGCGCCAATAATTATCTCGGTTTGGCAAATCATCCTGAAGTTGTAAAAGCTGCCCAAAGCATTATGAATGACTGGGGTTTCGGGCTTTCGTCGGTGAGATTTATTTGCGGCACACAACAAATTCACAAAGATCTGGAAAAAAAGGTTTCTGAATTTTTAGGGACAGAAGATACAATTTTATACTGTGCTGCTTTTGACGCCAACGGCGGAGTTTTTGAGCCTTTATTGGGTGAAGATTCAGCAATTATTTCTGATGAATTGAACCACGCATCGATTATTGACGGGGTACGTTTATGCAAAGCACAGCGTTTTCGTTACAAACATTCGAACATGGAAGAACTTGAACAATGCCTGAAAGATTCCCAAAACCTGAAATACCGGATTATTGTTACCGACGGCGTGTTTTCAATGGATGGCGACATTGCCAAACTTCCTGAAATTGTTGCACTTGCCGAAAAATTTGATGCTCTTGTAATGGTTGATGATTCTCATGCAACAGGTTACATTGGCAAAACCGGTCGTGGCACTGCTGAATATTACGATTTATTGGGGAAAATCGATATTATCACAACAACTTTCGGAAAAGCCATGGGCGGCGGAAATGGCGGTTGTACTTCGGGACGGAAAGAAATTATTGAAATGTTGCGTCAACGTTCGCGCCCGTATTTATTTTCGAATACTTTGGCTCCGGCAACTGTTGGGGCTACTTTAAAAGTAATTGACATGCTTTCGGGTTCATCGGAATTGCCGGCAAAAACTATGGCAAATGCCCGGCATTTCCGCACAAAAATGGAAGCTGCCGGTTTCGACCTGGTAAAAGGAAACACTGCAATTGTTCCGGTAATGATTTACGATGCACCACTTGCCGTTAAATTCGCCGATGAACTTTTAAAAGAAGGTGTTTATGTTATCGGTTTTGTTTTTCCGGTGGTACCCCGCGGAAAAGCACGGATTCGGGTACAACTGTCGGCAGCACACACAACTGAACAAATAAATCTGACTGTAGAAGCTTTTATAAAAGTGGGGAAAAAACTCCATATTATTTAATCAATCAACCATACCTTTACAATTAAAAATCCGGTGCACTGCCGGATTTTTTATTTTATTCCCTGTATCGAAATTGTAGATATATCGTTTTCAATTTTATGCGTTGCCTTTTTGAATTTCCTGGCTGTAATTGCTTCAATGGTAAATTCAATACGCGCTCCAGCCTTTCTGGTTTGAAATTCCGCAACAACAATTTGCCTTTCATCTTCTCCCCTCAATTCGCGAAAAACGGGCTTAAACTGATCGCTGCCGATGCGGCGTGTTGATTTAAAACGGATGGCAAAATAACCCTCACTTCCCTGATAATAATAGGTTTTGTTTTTATCGTTGAAACTGGCTTTGGCCAAAGTGCTGTGTTTCTTTTTTTCTTTTATCCATTTTCCTTCCTGCTGCGGAAATTCAATTATTAACCTGTAACTACCTTCGTTTAAATATTGAAACCCGGCTTTCCCTTTTTCACCGGTTTCCTGAAAACCAACCTGCTTTCGCAAACTTGTATCTTCAAGAATTACCCTGGTATTTGTTGCAGGTTTTTTATGGAAGAATATGGAACTAAAAGTTAATAACAGTATAAGTAATCTCACCCTTTTTCAATTTTATTCTGATTTATTAAAACGCCCCGTCAAGCGTTCTCACGGTCAAAACCTCTTTCAGTTTTTCTTCTGAAATTGAAGTTTCCAAATTAATTATTGCCTTTTCATTCGGTAGCAAATCAAAATAATTATCAGAGAAAAAACCTTGTTTATCGCCAATCTGAAGGTAAATGTTTTTGGCGAGTTTGTCGGTTTTTAATTCGATACCGAAACCGTTTTCTTTCTTTGTAATTTCAAACTCAACTTTGGGTTTTGCTATTTTTAATTCTTTAAAAGGCTTGAAGAAGAATGTGTTCTTCGAAATTACATTTCCATTTTCAAGCAATTCGCAAACAAAAACCGAGTGGTCGATTTCATTTCTGTATTCCTGTTCGAATTCAGCCTTATTGACTTCATAAAAAACTTTACCTGAGTTGGCACCAATAGTAACCAGTGAAGCGCTTTCCCAGATTACCTTGCCGTCAAAATCCATCAATTTCAACTTCATTTCGGCATTAATATCTTCGAGGCGATCATTCACAATACCAACTTTAAACTTTATATCATCAATGTAAGGACTTATTAAAACCTGCTCAAAACCCTTTTTCACGTAATATTGCAGCGCTTTCCAATTCTGGTAATAGTCGGTTGAACTCCAAGAAGCAACCGGCCAGCAATCGTTGATTTGCCAGTACAAACTACCCATGCAAAACGGCATTGCGCGCCGGTGGCCTTCCAATCCGAATTTTATCCCTTCGGCTTGTAAAACCTGGTTCACATACAAAAATGATTCAAAATCCTTTGGTTTTTTGTATTCCTGCAACATGTAATATTCAATTGTTCCGTTCCCGATGGAAGATCGCTGATGAGATTTCATCACTTCCGAGAAAATATCGTAATCTTCAGGAACAGCGTATTTTCTAACGGTTGCAATTTCGGGAAACGACTGAAACCCGTATTCGCTCATAAAACGCGGCAGGTGTGTTGCATAGGTTTGAAACGGCGCTTTTCCCCACCAAACTCCCCAGTAATGTTCGTCGCCATTTACCAAATCCGCCGGAATTCCTTCGCCTGATGACGGGCTTGAACTCCAGTAACTGCGCCGGGAATCATATTCGGCAACAACTTCGGGAAGTGTTTTGTGAAAAATGTCTTCATAAGCTTTCCATATTTTGTCGGCATTTTCCTTGTTTTTTGCCTCCTCTTTTTGTTGCCAGCCCCAACCTTTCCATGCTGCCAGAATCTCGTTGTTACCACACCACAAACCAATGCTGGGGTGATTGCGTAAACGTTTCACATTGTCGATTGCTTCGTGTTTTACATTATCCAAAAATGCCTCATCGCCGGGAAACATAGCACAGGCAAACATAAAATCCTGCCAGACAAGAATTCCGGCTTCATCGCACAAATCGTAAAAAATGTCTTCCTCGTAAACGCCACCTCCCCAAACACGCAACATGTTATTATTTGATATTCTGGCAGTTTCAACAACTTTGCGGTAGTTTTCATCGGTAACACGAGG
>DAOPKR010000083.1:12377-16114 GCA_035391305.1 Draconibacterium sp. | reverse complement strand
GCTTCAATTTCGAAAACCGCAGTAAAAGTAGCTTTGTCATCGGCAACCGAATTTTGAATAATCTGCAGATTTTCAATTTTGGCAGTATTCCAGGCATTTAAAGTTACAGGCCTCCAGATTCCGCTGGTTACAAGGCGCGGACCCCAGTCCCAGCCAAAATGATAACCCGCTTTTCGTGTATAAATACTTACCATTTTTTCGCCTTCAACCTGGCCAATTTTTGCCAAATCATTGTCTGAAACCGGCATTACATAACCTTGAGCATCGTATTTTTTAATTCCTTCAACTATTGGCGAACGGAAAATAATGTGCAATTCGTTTACACCTTCCTTCAAAAATTCCTTCACATTTGCATTCCACTCTCTGAACATATTGTCGGCAGAAAGCACTTTTTCACCATTAACAAATACGTCGGCATAAGTATCGAGACCTTTAAAATCAAGCTCAACAACGTTTTTTTGAAGCAATTCATTTTCAACAAAAAAAGCAGTTTTGTATTCCCAGTCAACTTTGTCAATCCATTGTAAATTATGCTCGTTCAAGCGATAAAACGGGTCTTCTATTTTTCCATTCTGAAGTAAATCAGTATGAACTGTTCCCGGAACTGTGGCAGGCAACCACTCGTTTTTGCCAACCTGGCTGAAAGTCCAGTTTTCGTTCAATTCTTTTGAAATCATTAACTCCGAATTCGTTTCATTTTTAATGTTGCAACCTGTAAAAAACAACATCATAAATATTGTAGCAATCGATAATACGTGTTTCATTTTGTTTTTCATGATTAAGTTTAAAAACAAATGTAACTTAAATGTGTAAAGTGAGAAAAGTAAAGCCAGCCATTTATGAGATTCCGGCAAACATGAATAATAATTTTTATCAGCAAAAGCAATCAGTAACAGTTTTTAAAGGTTGAAGCTGAATCTTTAGCCGGGCTGCGTTTAATCCTTTTTAACTTTTCAAAATACTATTTATCATTTGTTTATTATTGTTAACCTGCTTTCACATTTATTCAAATAATAAACATATACTTTTATCGTTCATTACGTATTGATTTTTCAACAACCAAAGACTTTTCTATTATTTGAGAACCAAAAAAACATTCACCAGAAACTATGAAGAAAAATTACCTCCTTTTATGTTTATTTATCTCTCTGTCCATTTTTTCCCGGGCTCAAAAAGTTACCATCAGTGGATACGTTTCGGATGTGGCAACCGGCGAGAAGCTTATTAATGCCAACATTTTTGAAACTGAAAACCTGAGCGGTACAATCAGCAACGAATACGGTTTTTACAGCGTTACTTTTCCCGCAGGAAAAATTCAGCTTCAGTATTCTTTCGTGGGTTATGAAAGACAAAACTTTCAACTCTACCTGAAAAGAGATACAGTAATAAATATCGCCTTGAAATTAATGGGCGAAATAGATGAAATTACTGTAATTGGGAATCGTTCAAAAATTGAAAGTTCGCAAATGAGCATGGTTGAAATACCAGGTTCGAAATTGCAAAAACTGCCAGTTTTGCTGGGCGAACCCGATGTTTTGAAAGTAATACAATTGTTGCCGGGCGTACAATCAGGAACCGAAGGTACAAGCGGAATTTACGTTCGCGGCGGCGGCCCCGACCAAAACCTGTTTCTGCTTGATGGTGTGCCCGTTTACAATGCAAGTCACCTGTTTGGTTTCTTTTCAGTATTCAACCCTACCGCGGTAAAAACCGTGAAACTGTATAAAGGTGGATTTCCTGCGCGTTTTGGCGGGCGACTTTCGTCAGTTATCGACATTCGAATGAAAGAAGGAAACGATAAAGAATTGAAAGGCGAGTTTTCAATTGGTTTGATTTCATCGCGTTTTTCATTGGAAGGGCCAATTGTAAAAGACAAAACTTCTTTTATTATTTCGGGGCGAAGAACTTACTTGGACGTTCTGGCTCAACCGTTTATAAAAATTGCAAATAAAAACGATGAACACAGTAACACAACTGCCGGTTACTTTTTTTATGATCTGAACGCAAAAGTCAATCACAAGTTTTCGGAGAAAAGCAGGTTGTATTTTTCATCGTACATGGGGCGAGACAAGGCATACAGCAAGGATGACTATTACTATGTAAACGACCATATTCGTTACGATAATAAGGATGAAACGGGAATTGGGTGGGGAAACATTACTTCGGCATTGCGATGGAATTATGTATTTAGCCCCAAACTATTCAGCAACACTACGCTCACTTTCAGCAACTACAATTTCGATGTAAAAGAAGAATACAAAACCACAAACACAAAAACGGGTAAATATTCACAGGATTATTTCAAGTATATTTCGGGAATAAAGGATTATACTGCAAAAATCGATTTCGATTATTATCCGGGCAGCGGTCATGAGGTTAAATTTGGTGCATCAAACATTTGGCATCAATTTAAACCCGGTGTCAATCATGAAAAAAATGGTTCTGCATTTGAAGGTGAACTCACCCCACAAGACACAATTTATGGCAATGCTGATATTTCGGGCATGGAATTTTCAGCTTTTATTGAAGACAATTTTGATATTTCGCCAAGGTTGAAATTGAATTACGGACTTCATTTTTCGTTATTCAACGTTCAACAAACCAATTACACGTCGCTGCAACCGCGGGCATCATTGAGTTTTTTAGCCGCCGAAAATTTGTCGTTCAAAATTTCGTATGCAAAAATGAGCCAGTATATTCATTTGCTCAGTTCGTCAACAATCAGTTTGCCAACCGATTTGTGGTTGCCGGTTACCGAAAAAGTGAAACCACAGGATTCGCACCAGATTGCCATCGGCGCGTTTACCAAAATCGGTAAAAAGTTCGATTTTTCAGTTGAAGGTTTTTACAAAACCATGGACAACCTGATTGAATACAAAGAAGGGTCTTCGTTTTCAGGAATAAGTTCAGGTTGGGAATCAAAAATTGAAACAGGAAAAGGCTGGGCGTATGGTGCTGAATTTCTGTTGGAAAAAAATGTAGGCAAAACAACAGGATGGGTTGGTTACACGCTTTCCTGGGCCGACAGGAAATTTGAGAACCTCAACTTCGGCAAAACTTTTCCGGCACGTTACGACCGCCGCCACGATATTAGTGTGGCATTAACTCACGAGTTCAGCGAACGGGTTGATCTGGGAGTTACCTGGGTTTACGGAACCGGAAATGCCACAACATTAGGTACACAGCAATATCCGGGATTTCTTCCGTATGCAGGCAATAGTTATTACAGTGGTGGATACGAGGGTGATATAACTTATTACGGCGGCCGCAACCAATACAGAATGCCATCATACCACAGGCTCGATATCGGGGTAAATTTCCACAAACAGAAAAAACGTGGAATACGCACTTGGTCACTCGGTATTTATAATGTTTACAGCCGCCAAAATCCATTTTATTTATACTGGGGATATGAAACAGAAAGTGGTTATAATCAGCAGGGTCAGTATTACGAATTATCAAAACCTGCTCTCAAACAATTGAGTCTTTTCCCTTTGATTCCTTCGGTTAGTTACACATTCAAATTCTAAACTTATGAAAACACTTGTAAATATTTTTATCGGAATTCTAATGATTAGCATATTCTTTTCGTGCGAAAAAACCATTGATTTTAATGGTGTTAACATGGAACCTAAAATAGTTGTCCATGGAAATCTGATGGCCGGTTACCCGGTCAGGGCTGCAGTTTATAAAAGCAGGAGTTTATTATCGGATGAAGAGTTTTACAATTCGCTGCC
>DAOPKR010000083.1:5249-12277 GCA_035391305.1 Draconibacterium sp. | reverse complement strand
GGGAATGGACCAGTAAAGAATTCATGGATTTATATCTATTTCAAAGATCCGGAAGGATCTCAAAATTACTACATGCTGCAATCGGAAAGAACTACTGGCTGGGTGTTGAATTATTTTGACCAATATTCAGGAGATCCTTTTGTGCCTTCAGATACAATTTTTTTGCGTTACGAAAGTTTTACCGGCATTCAATTGGCCGATCCGGTTTTCAACAATAACAACCAAGCCGACGATGTTATCATGGGTTCGCCAGATAACCGGTTTGCAATATTTAATGACACACAGATTAATGGGAAAAACTACAAATTAGGTGTTATACATTACGATCCATATTATGGAGGCGGAGGATATAGCCCATATCAGGGAGAAGACAACAACCCAATCGATGGAACTGAATACGGAAACTTTAGCGCATTGACAATTAAACTTGTTTCGATAACAAAAGAATATTACGATTATTTGAATTCAGCAAACTACCATTTTTGGTTTTCCGATGATCCGTTCTCAGAACCAGTTCCTGTTGCATCAAATGTTATTGGTGGAATGGGAAGATGGGCAGCTTCAAGTTCAAGTGAAATAAAAATTGTTAAAGGGACATATCCAATGCCCGGAAAAATTTATATCGACGAATATGAATATTATTATCCGCGACAATGAGA
Organism: Draconibacterium sp.; assembly: GCA_035391305.1. Classification (GTDB taxonomy): domain Bacteria; phylum Bacteroidota; class Bacteroidia; order Bacteroidales; family Prolixibacteraceae; genus Draconibacterium. Next base: position 11,618 of record DAOPKR010000083.1, on the reverse strand, counting down.
TGTTGAAAGAAATTTCAAATTCAGCGAAATAAAAGGGATCAGGATAAAATGCGGGAAGAGTGGTTTTGCCGCATTTTACAATAAACTTTTGAAACTTTACTTCTCTTTTTTTACTGTCGATATTTTTAGAGGATAATAAAGCGGGCAAAAGCTGAACAATCCGGTTGCAAGCGGTACAAGCCCGATCAGTCCCCACCAACTATCGAAAACAACACCAAGAATAGCGATTAACAACCCAAGAATAATCCTTAACAAACGATCTGTTGATCCAACATTATGATTCATGATTTTTCTGTTTTAAAAATTATTTTTTGAAGTTAAACAAAAAAATAAACAATAAGTTTTAAAATTCATTCTCAAGCAAGTTACAAGCAGTTTTTATAAAACCAGGGCATTTGGTTCGAAACACGTTTGCTTCCTGTGCTGCTGCCGCTCCTTCAGTTGTGGAAATATCGAACCCTGTCAGGTTTTTGCAAATTAAGCTGTTGTGTATTTTTTTAAATTCGGTATTGAATTTCCTGATCTGCATTTTTGTGTGTGCCTTATCTTCCGGATTTGAAGTCGCATTTCCGTGTTTCATCCCGATGACCATATATGCGCCGGTAACAGCACCACATGTTTCGGCACATGCCATTCCGCCACCAAAACCGCTGGCAATTTTAAGTGCAGTTTTTTCATCAATTCCAAGGTCATCAGCAAAAAGGCTAAATACCGTTTGGGCGCAGTTGAATTTGGAGAATTGGGCTTCAGCAAAGTCAGCTTTTGTTTTCATTTTTTCGTTTAAAATTAGTTGAATTTATTACAAAATTAAACCCGGTTCATCAATTAACGAACCGGGTTTTATTATTGGATAAATTAATTCCTTTTTTTCAAGTATCTCCGTCACGAAGATTCAGGGAGATTTACTTTTATTCTCCTCTTACAGCAGCAACACCTGGCAGAACCCTTCCTTCAAGGTATTCAAGTAATGCACCACCGGCAGTTGAGATGTATGAAACACCCGGAGCGAAACCAAACTGGTTTACTGCAGCAACCGAGTCACCGCCACCAACAAGTGAAAATGCACCTTTTTGGGTTGCAGTAACAATAGCTTGTCCAACAGCCTTTGTTCCAACAGCAAATTTTTCCATTTCGAAAACACCAACAGGACCATTCCAAAGTATTGTTCCTGAGTTTTCGATTACTTTTTTCATGCTGGCAATACTTTCAGGGCCGGCATCCAAACCCATCCAACCTTCAGTTATTTTGTTTGACGGAAGTATTTTAGTGTTCGCATCTTCGCTAAAAGCATCGGCAGCCACTACGTCAGAAGCAATTATCAGGTTCACTCCTTTTTCTTTGGCAATCCTTTCAATGTTTTTTGCTGTTTCAAGAAAATCGTCTTCACAAATCGAATTGCCTACTTCTCCACCGTTAGCTTTTATAAAAGTGTAGGTCATACCACCTCCCAATATCAGGTTGTCAACTTTACTCAACAGGTTTTCGATGATTGTTATTTTGGTTGAAACTTTAGCTCCGCCCATAATTGCAGTTAACGGACGTTGCGGGTTTTTTACAACTTTGTCAAGGCTTTCCACTTCGCTTTCAATCAAATATCCAAACATTTTATCGTTAGGGAAGAATTTAGCCATAACGGCTGTAGAAGCGTGCGCGCGGTGCGCGGTTCCGAATGCATCATTAACCCAGCAGTCTCCGTTTGCTGCCAACTGTTCTGCAAATCCTTCATCGCCTTTTTCTTCTCCTTTATGAAAGCGAAGGTTTTCGAGCATCAAAACTTCACCCGGTTTCAAAGCTTTTGCCATGGCCTGAACCTCTGCGCCAATACAATCGGGCGCAAGTTTTACTTCAACACCAAGTAACTCGCTTAAATGACCAACAAGGTGACGCATCGAATATTTATCAGTTGGCCCGTCTTTTGGCCTTCCAAAATGCGACATAATAATTGGCGAGCCACCATCTTCCATAATTTTTTTGATGGTTGGAACTGCTGCCGTCATTCGTGTGTCATCGGTAATTTCGAAACTTTCGTTTAACGGAACATTGAAATCCACGCGGATCAATGCTTTTTTCCCTTTAAAATTGTAAGTGCTAATCGTTTGCATGTTATTGTTTTTTTTAGAATTTCAGAAAATCAACCAAAGATAAAAAATAATATCCGTAGAAAACGGGTGTTAAATTCAGGCGAAAAGAATTTAATGTTAGGGTAAACTTGGAATTTCAACTTATAAAAAACTATTTTTGAGCCATGTTTTTTAAAGATGTAGTTGGACAGGAAGCGTTGAAAAAGCGGTTGATTCAATCAGTTCATGATGAACGAATTAGTCACGCACAACTTTTTTCGGGACCCGAAGGTACCGGGAAATTGGCGATGGCTATTGCTTATGCGCAATACATTTCGTGCCGTAACCGCACCGAAACCGACTCATGTGGAATTTGCCCCTCGTGCCACAAATACAGCAAGCTTGCACACCCCGATTTACATTTTGTTTTCCCGATTTTCAATACGCCAAAAATAAATAAACCTGTTAGTGACGATTTTTTACCTCAATGGCGCGAAATGGTGTTAAATGATCCATATTTCGATTTGGGAAGCTGGCTGACTTTTATTGAGGCTGAAAATGCTCAGGGATTGATTTATGAACGGGAAAGCGATTCGATTTATAAAAAGCTGAATCTTAAATCATTCGAGTCGGAATTCAAGGTAATGATTATCTGGTTGCCAGAGAAAATGCACACTGCCTGTTCAAACAAATTGCTTAAATTAATTGAAGAACCACCCAGTAAAACGCTTTTCATTTTAATTACCGAAGATGAGGAAGACGTAATAAGTACCATCAGGTCGCGCGCACAGCTGGTTAAGTTTCCGTTTATTGACAAAGATTCGATAAAAGATGCATTGCTGAAAATTGATGATATTGACAGGGATTTGATTGCTGATGCTGTTCATCTGGCAAACGGGAATTATATTAAAGCCAAAACATATCTTAATCCCGGCGATGACGAACAGTTCTACTTTCAAAAGTTTCAGGAAATGATGCGACAGGCATATAAGCGTGAGGTTTTGGAGCAAATTCAGTGGGCCGAAGAAATGGCCAAAATTGGCCGCGACAGGCAAAAAGCCTTTTTCGCCTTTGCGCTTCGCATGATTCGCGAATATTTTGTTTTGAACATGAAACAAAGTAGTTTGGTTTATCTCAACCAAAAGGAAAAAGCCTGGGGTAAACAATTTGCACCATTCATTAACGAACGGAACATTGTACCCTTTTTTAATGAATTTGAAAAAGGTATCACCCATATTTCGTGGAATGGAAATCCCCGGATTATTTTTCTCGACACTGCACTGCGAATGGTTCGGCTGATAAAGAGGTAGGGAAGATGACGGAAGACCGGAGACCGAAGTCGGAAGAAAAAAGGTGAAGTTGCCATATTTGATTAAATTATGATTTTGAACAGTGATGAACATAAAACTACGGCAACTGCGACAACATTTTTATTCCGTCTTTCTTAGATTCCCTCTAAAATAGAGCTAAAGAAATATCAATTTGGTATTATTATTTACTTTTGTAAATATGATGTAAATTTATTCCGAACTATTTGGAATTTAGATTCATGATTTCAACTATTCATTATGCAGGAACAGGAAATTGATACGATAGAAAGGGGATATTGTATAACCAAAACGGGGTGTTGTGCAAAACTTCATGTAACAGACTGGTTGTCTGATATTAAACTCCCAATCGAACTGGACAATATTGTAGAAGTCAGGTTTAAAAATACCCGGAAAGATTATTACCAAAATGTAAATAACCTGAACATACGGGTGGGCGATTTGGTTGCAGTTGAAAGCAGCCCGGGACATGATATCGGCATAATATCATTAATGGGGCCGCTTGTTGAATATCAAATGAAAAAACACAAACCCACTCTTTATAACGGTGAGTTCAGAAAAATTTACCGGCTTGCCAAACCCACTGACATTGAAAAATGGAAAGAAGCAATTTCGCTTGAACATGAAACGATGATTCGTTCGAGGCAAATTACCGCTGATTTGAGGCTGAATATGAAAATCGGCGACGTGGAATACCAGGGCGACAGAACAAAAGCCATTTTCTATTACATTGCCGATGACCGGGTCGATTTCAGACAATTGATAAAAGTGCTTGCCGAAAACTTTCACATCAGGGTGGAAATGAAACAAATTGGTGCCCGCCAGGAAGCCGGACGAATTGGTGGAATTGGCCCTTGCGGAAGAGAAATTTGTTGCTCTACATGGTTAAACAGTTTTATTTCGGTTTCAACCAATGCAGCCCGTTACCAGGATATTTCGCTCAACCCGCAGAAACTTGCCGGGCAGTGCGGAAAACTAAAATGTTGCCTCAATTACGAGTTGGCAACTTATATTGATGCCCAAAAAGATTTTCCTCCAACAAACTATCCGCTTGAAACTGAAACAGGAACCTATAATTATTTGAAAGCCGACATTTTAAGTGGTACATATTTATACATGCAACAGGGAAATATGCCATCAAATCAAATTTCTGTTCCTGTGCAACGAGTTGTTGAAATCCAGAAGCTAAACAAAAAAGGCAAAAAACCTGAAAGACTGTTATTAACCGACAACAGAGTTGTTGAAAAGGAACTGGATACCTTTCACAATGTAGTTGGACAGGAAGCATTAACACGTTTTGACAAACCCAAACAGGGCAACCGAAAGAAAAAACGTAATTTCAACCGAAACCCACACAGAAAACCAAATGTAAAATGAAGAATTTTGTAATCCGGTTTCTTACAGTTTTTGTTTTACTGATTTCAATATTTGCCTGCAACCACAGCAGGATTTTCGGAGAATATAAAACAATTCCGCGTGCAATGTGGCACCGCGATTCAACTGTTGTTTTTCAAATTCCGGTTACCGACACGCTCCAAAAACACAATTTATTTATTGGTGTCAGAAACGATATCGAATACAAATACAGCAATTTGTGGCTCTTTATAAATATTATCCAACCCGGCGACTCAACTTCGGTCACCGACACATTGGAAGTTACACTTGCCGACCCGGCCGGAAAATGGCTGGGACATGGGTTTGGCGGTGTTAAAACCAGTGAAACCCTGTTCAGGAAAAATGTTTTTTTCCCCGTTTCAGGCAATTACAAAATTCAGATAAAGCAGGGAATGCGGGGCACACAACTTGACGGTATTACAGAAGTTGGATTTAAAATTGAGTAAAGCCCCCTCTAACTTCCCCGTAGGGGGAGAATCGAAGAAAGCGAATTCATGGCTGATTTGAATTAACAGGATAAAAAAAAATTACAAAAAGGTGGGGAAAAATAAGTTGGCCAAGTTTGGCGAAATGGAACTTTTTGAAAATGTAATCCAGGTTCCGTATAAAAAATTAATTGGGGAAGATTTCGAACTTAAAGGAAAATGGGCAACAGGTTTCTTTAAAAACGAAAATCAGGTTATTCTTGAATTGGGCTGCGGAAAAGGTGAATATACAGTTGAACTTGCCGAACAAAATCCTCATCAAAACTACATTGGCGTTGACATAAAAGGAGCAAGAATGCATGTTGGCGCAAAACTGGCGCTTGCAAAAAATCTTAAAAACGTAGCTTTTCTGCGTACCAATATCGAAATCATCAACCATTTTTTTGGCGAAAATGAAGTTTCCGAAATCTGGCTTACTTTTCCCGACCCGCAAATGAAGAAAACCCGAAAGCGGCTGACTTCCACTTTCTTTATGAATTTGTATCAGCAATTTTTAAAAAAAGATGGTTTGGTGCATCTAAAAACCGACAGTAATTTCCAGTTTACCTACACAAGTGCAATGGCTCATTTAAATGGGTTTGAGATTTTGGCTGAAACAAATAATTTATATGAATCGGAAATTTTGAATGAAACGTTGCAAATTAAAACCTTCTACGAAAAACAATGGCTAAGCCGCGGAATAACCATTAAATACATTGCTTTTAAACTGAACGAAAATGCATTCTCAGAACCCAATATCGCAATCGAAAAAGACGAATACCGAAGTTTTGGGCGAAGTGCAAAAGATATTCATTGAAAAAATTTAACTAAGAAATAATTAATAAAGAATGTAAAATGAGAAAGTGAAGAATATAAAAACTTACTATTTTCTTATTCCTTGCTCGATATTTTAGATATAATTTATACATACCAAAAAATCCATAAAATGTCCGATTTTTTCAGCCAGGTGTACGAAGTAGTTAAATTGATCCCAGCGGGTCGGGTAACTTCTTACGGCGCAATTGCTGCCTATCTTGGTTCTCCGGGAGCAGCGCGCATGGTGGGCTGGGCAATGAATGCATCGCACCACCACCCCGATTTTGTTCCTGCACACCGCGTAGT
>DAOPKR010000083.1:0-5149 GCA_035391305.1 Draconibacterium sp. | reverse complement strand
AATATTATTTAATACGTAAAAGTATTTTATATAAAGGTGTTTTATTAGTTTTGCCTCCTTAAAAATAATCACTCATAAATAATTATTTCATCATGTCAGAAATACCGCGTAAACTAATAGTTCCCAAAAACGTAACCGATGCATTGCGCACAGTAAAATACCCGGGAAGTGAAGAAGATATTGTTGCCCTTGAAATGCCGCAGGAAATCCGTATTGCCGGACAACGGGTAAGTTTTTCACTGGTTTTCCAGAAAAGTGATGACCCAAATATTGAAACCCTTGTTTTGGCATCAGAAGAAGCAATTAAAAAATATATTGGCGACGAAGTTGAAATAGAAGACAACATTTCGGTGAAATTTATTCACGACATGCAGCGCCCGGTTTTGCCCAACGTTAAAAATATTGTTGCAATTGCATCGGGTAAAGGTGGCGTGGGTAAATCAACTGTTTCCGTAAATCTGGCTGTTGCGCTTGCCAACCAGGGCAAAAAAGTTGGCTTGCTGGATGCTGATATTTTTGGGCCGTCAATTCCAAAAATGTTTGGTGCTGAAGGCGATCGCCCGGCAGGAATTAAAATTGATGAACGGGAAATGATAAACCCGCTCGAAAAATTCGGTGTAAAATTCCTGTCAGTCGGCTTTTTTGTTGATACCGAAAGTGCCATTATCTGGCGCGGCCCAATGGCATCAAACGCACTGAAACAGTTAATTTCAGAAGGGAACTGGGGCGACCTGGATTACCTGCTGATTGATTTACCACCGGGAACAAGCGATATTCATTTAACTTTAGTACAGTCAGTTCCGGTTACCGGCGCTGTAATTGTTACAACTCCGCAGGATGTAGCGCTGGCCGATGTTATTCGTGGCGCAAGTATGTTTCAAAGCAAATCAATAGATGTTCCGGTTTTGGGTTTGGTTGAAAACATGGCTTGGTTTACTCCTGCCGAACTGCCCGAAAACAAATACTATATTTTTGGAAAAGACGGCGGTAAAAATCTTGCCGAAAAGATGGGAATACCATTCCTGGGCCAGATTCCAATTGTTCAAAGCATTCGCGAAGGCGGCGACTACGGAGTTCCCGTTGCAGTTAATGCCGAAACAATAACCGGCGCTGCATTTGCCGAAGTGGCAAAAAATGTACAGCACCGCGTTCATATCCGAAATATTCAACTGGCGCCAACCAAAAAAGTTAAAATAACAAGAAAATAATACCGTTAACCAGGGCCTCATAAAAGGCCAAAAATTGCCTGATTAAACTTTTCTTTTAAAATTAATGGAAAGCAGATAACGCTGATTTAAACAGATTTTTTGCATTGAAAATCTTTTTAAATCAGTTTTATCAGTGTTCAATATCCCCATCCATTCGAAATGACAAATTCAATACTTGAAGCCGTTCAAATTTTTATATTTTTGTGCCCTTTGGAAATCATACAGAATCAGGATAAACAAACAATATTCTTATAAATATTGAGTTATTCATAGAGTTAATAAAACAGCCGCTTGAGGAGAATTTTTTTACATACCGCTTTTTTTCTGTTTTTGGTTTGGGTCTTTGCAGGTTGTACAACCGAAAAAAACACTTGGTCAACCCGTACTTTCCATAATATAAATTCACAATACAATGTGTATTTTAATGCAAATGAAAGCGTTAAAAAAGGCGTTGCAAATATTGACGAAAGACTCGATGACGACTTTACACGGTTACTCCCCATTTACAAATCAAGCTCGCCATCAGCCGGGGAAATGGTAAAATCGGACATGAATTATGCCATTGAAAAATGCTCGAAACTGATAGAAATTCATTCGATTACAAAAAAACCAAAACGAAAAAGAAACCGAACCCGGAAATACCAGGAATTTGCCAGTCAGGAAGAATTTAACAAATGGATTGACGACAGTTACCTTTTAATGGGAAAAGCTTATTTCTATCAGCATAATTTCGTGGGGGCAATCGACAATTTTGGCTTTGTTGTCAGAAAATATCCTGACGGTGAAACCAAAGATGAGGCACAAATATGGCTAATACGCAGTTACAGCGAACTCGGAAGGTTTACCGAAGCTTCGGAAGTTATTCAGGCAGTTCAAAACGATGATGCTTTTCCGAAGAAACTTGAAAAAGATTTGGCCATTGCAACTGCCGACTATTACATGAAACAGCAGGTTTATGACGAAGCCATAAAATTTATTGATATCGCCCTGAATAAAATTGTTTTTAAAAGACATAAAGCACGCTTAAAATACATTGAAGCGCAACTTTACCAGGAACTCGGGATGAAAGCTGAAGCATCTGCTGCATACAGGGCAGTTACAAAAATGAACCCCGATTACAAAATGGCTTTCAATGCAAAAATTAATTCGGCAGGAATTTTTTCGGGCGAGGGAAATGCTGAAGACTTAAAGAAAGAGCTGAACAAAATGCTCCGCGACCATAAAAATTACGATTTCCGCGACCAGATTTATTATGCACTCGGAAACCTTTATTTTAAAGAAGGAAACCGCGAAGTCGCAATCGATAATTACAAAAAATCGGTGGCTACAAGTTTTCAAAACCAATACCAGCGCGCACTTTCATCAATAACCGTTGCCGATATCTTTTTTGAAGATCTCGAATACCGTAAGGCACAATCGTATTTCGACAGTGCGATGATAATTATCGACGAAAACTACCCCGACTACGAAACTGTATCAACAAAATATAAAGGACTTACCAATTTGGTTGACAACCTTGTTACTGTTGAACGTGAAGACAGTTTGCAAAGGATCGCCAACTTGCCGGAGATTGAGCGTGAATCTCTGATAGCCCGCATAATGAAAAATGAACAGGAGCGCCTGCGCAATGAAGAAAACCTTGCCATGCAGGGAATGGGCAGCCAGGGTTACAACCGCTCAAACCGCAACCGGTTGGGTATGGGAAATCAGCAGGCCGGAGCAGGCTGGTATTTTTATAACCCGCAAACCGTTTCATACGGACGTGTAACTTTCCAGCAACTGTGGGGAAAACGAAAGCTGGAAGACAACTGGAACCGCGCAAATAAGGGAATTTCGACAGAAATTTCGGAAGAGGGAATGGAAGGGGCCGATTCAACGCAAGTTGTTGTCAGGGAACAGGACCCGCTGAAAAAGGAGTTTTACACGCAGGATTTGCCGCTTACTGATTCGCTGATGGCAATTTCGCACGACAAAATCCGCGATGCCCTGTTTAATGCCGGAAAAATATTTAAAGTCGATTTTACAAACTATCCGCGTTCTGCCGATTCATTTGAAGATTTAAACCAACGTTATCCTTCTAATATTTACCTCCTTTCGGCTTTGTTCGAGTTGTATGATTTGTATGAATTAATGGGCGACAAACAAAAATCGGATTATTACCGCAACCTGATAATTTCGCAGTTTCCAAAAAGCAACTACGCGCAATACCTTGTCAACCCTAACTTTTTTGTTGAAATGCAAGCCCGTCTTGATAACCTGAACAACATGTATCAGGAAACTTTCAGAAATTACAAGGCAGGTGCTTACAGCAATGTAATTTCACTTTCGGCACAAATGAAGGCGATGGAACCCGACAGCGCAATGATTCCAAAAATCGATTTTATGAATGCGGTTGCAAACGGAACACAATCAGGAGTTCAGGATTTTGAAAAACGCCTTGAAAATTATGTGGCAACTTACCCGGCCGCAGAACCAACACCACTTGCAAACGAAATTCTGACCTTGATTCGCGACAGTTCGCTAAACGATTATCAGAAATTGATTGATATGGGTTACATCAGCGAAGAAATTAAAAACGATGAATTACTTCCTGAAAATGAAAATGCCGATGATGAATTTGGAGGAAAATTTACCTATGATGAAGATTTGCTCCACTATTTTGTAATTGCATACCCGCGCGAAGCAAAAGTTGATTTGAACCGTCTGAATTTTGATATTGCCAACTACAATATCGACCATTACACAAAAGTTGATTTCGATATAGAAACCGAAAATTTAGACGACAAAACTGCTTTTGTAATTGTGCGCTCGCTTGAAAACAAGGAAAGCGCATTGATTTATCACGGGGCGATTATTCGTCGTGCCAGCGTTTTCAGAGCATTGAAGGATGTTGACTACCTGAATTTTGTAATTTCGTCAACCAACTACCGTGCGGTAATGAATGAAAAATCAACTGTCGATTACCTGAAATTCTTTGTAAAAAATTACAGTCGCTACATTCGTTCGAACTTTACCGACGAAGAACTTGAAGTTTCGCCTGAAGAATTAATGGCACGCGCCAAAGAACAGGACAATATTTTAAAGGAAAAAGGAAAGTTTGTTGTTGTGAGTACCGGTGCCGAAAAGCTTTTCAATACAGATATCGATACAACCCAGAATTTTGTTATCGCAATAAAAGACAAAAGTTTATCAACCCGCCAGTTGTTAAATGATTTTGCCGATTTCAATAAAAACGAATTCAGGTTGTGGGGTCTTGCACTGCAGTTAAAACAAGCCGGCGATTATCAGTTACTCGTTGTAAATGGTATTCCCACTTTAAACGAATCGATGTCGTATTTCAGGAAAGTAGTTGTAACACGCAGTTTGTTTAATTCGCTGGGGCAGTCGGTTTACCGGAATTTCCTGATAACAAACGAAAATATACAAAAACTGATAGAGCAAAATAAAGTTGACGAATACATTGAGTTCTTCCGCAACAACTACATTCAGCGGGCCCCGGCGCAAACAGGTTCAACAGGAAACACAAACGCTGCGCCTGCCGCAAATGAACCGGCAACTCAGCAAAATGTTGCCGCTGACGGGCCAAAGCCCAAAGAATATGAAGGGCCGTACAGCGAAAATATTGATGGCAAACAATTGTTTGTGTTTGTTATTCCGGTGCTTGATATCGATCAGCCTGCATTTATCAGCGTTATAAATCAATTTAACCAGGCCAGCTATGCAAACCTTAGTTTGAAGGTTGATATTCAACCATTGGATGAACTTCGCCAGATTGTTCGTGTAACTGGACTTCCTGACAGGGAAACTGCCGCTTTGTATTTTACAAAAGTTGTGAATAACCGCGATTTGTATGTTCCGCTACGCAAAGGAAATTACCGCAATTTTCTGATTACAGAATCCAATTACGTGATATTTCTGAGAGAGAAAAACATTCTCGACTA
>DAOPKR010000082.1:6669-19641 GCA_035391305.1 Draconibacterium sp. | reverse complement strand
AGAACGGCCGCTTTCATAGTAATTGGTTTAAAATTAAAATTCTAAAATACATTTTAAAATGAATTTTCAGAACTTATAAACCAATTTTGGTTTTATGAAGGTTAAAAGCCAAATTAAATAATATCAGAATTTTAAAATAGCGATTTCGGTTAAACCAAATAAGAAGTAACTTTTCAAAATGAATATACAACTGAAACCAAATTCCGTAAATTTTGAATTTTTTATTTTAAAAACTGCTAAAGTTGAAGTCTGCAAAATTCATTTTCAAATAAATTTTTATCATGAAATAAGTTTTGGAATGGCTGCGAACAGTTTATTCAAATCACCTTCCCTGCAATCGAGGTAACTGTAAATTCCCATTATTAGCGGCAATTCGTGTTTATACAAATAAATTGTTTGAATAACTGAGGTTTTCAGGTTATATTCCAGCAGTTTAGCGCACTGAAATTCATCCCAGCAAACCGGTGAATTGTCATAATCGGGCGAAAGAAAAACAAGTATTTTTTTTGATTTCCTGATTGTATCCGAAATTTGTTTTATCCATAAACCACCCGGAGGTATTGAATCTTTATCGTAAAATATGTTGAGTTTACTGTCTTTTTCTTTCAGTTGCATCACAAATTTATTGATCAGTTCGAAATGAGTGTGGGCATAACTGATAAAGAAATCATAACTATCCTTTTTTGCCAAACTTAAGTCAGGTGCTTTTTCAGGTTCGCTGTATTTTATTTCCCTGGTTGAAAAATCGTCAGGCAGTTCATCTTCAGGAGAAGATTTTAATTTTCGTTCAAGGCTCCTGCTTACTGAAAATCCTTTTGTACTACCTCTTTTAACTGAACGTGAAAGATAATCGGTATTTTCTTTTTCCTGATTTGACAATTCGTAGTCCAGTTTTATTTTTTTGAATTGAGGAAGACCATTTGCAGCCTGTTCATCAGAATAAAGAACAAGTTTTATCGATTTTAGAGGCAATCCATTTTCCAGCCAAAAAATGGCAGCTTCAACAATAGCCGGAAGAATTTTATCCAACGCTACTTTTTGATTTCCACTTGCTACAACCGGCATGGCAATGTTATTGTTCTGCATTTCAAAAGCAAAGGCATTAATACATCTGAAAATATTTCCAACAATTGTTTTATCATCATGAACTATATCACCGGGTTCAAAACAAAGTATTTGTTTGAAATTAAATTGTTCCTGTTGTTCTTTGCTTACTGGTTTCGACAGCCAGCACCCCAATTGCGTGCGCAGATCAATTTCTTTATTTTTTGCCATCTCCCCAACATAAATACGTTTATCGTAAAGCGCTGCCATAAGCGTATTTAAGGCAGGCACATAATTATTGGGAAATGCCGAAACAACCAATAAATCAACGGCATGTTCCGGCGGTATTGCAGTAAGATCACCATGTAGCAATTGAATTGCTGCATCATCATTTTCCCGGTGGATGGTTATTTTAGAAAGTAATTCCATAATGTTTGTTTTTTTATTTTACAAAAAGTAATCTGTTACTGGCTTTTTAAAGTCTTATTTTCAGTCAATATATGAAATATAATTTTTTATCAGAGTATTTTGTATTAAATAAGCTACAATAAAAAATGGGCTGCCCAAAATATCCGAACAGCCCATTCATATAAAATATCCAAACTTTTTACATTAGTAATTTGGCCAGATTATACTTTGTTCTCAAAGGTCCCAACTGTTTTTGGACTTTCTCAAAATATTTTCCTGCAGTACCGCTACCCAGTAACTCTGTTGCAAATTTTGTTAAATCAGTATTTTTCAGACCAATTTTTGCCAGCTTCTCATTATCAGTGCCTTTTCCACCCATAATAGTCATAACATCGCCAACAAAACTTTTATTTTTTGTGGCCAGCTTACCAAGTTTGTCTGCTGAAATTCCAAGGTCAGTCCCCGGATCGAGCGCTGACAGAAAGTCCTTTTCAAAACCCGCTTTATCAGCCGGTAAAACAAGTGTGTTGGCACCGTCCACTTTAGGGATTTTCAAGGACTGTGCATTCACGTTAACGGCAGCCAAACCAACCATCAAAACAATTATAAAAAACATTTTTTCTTTCATGATTCTAATTTTATGTGTTTCAAACTTATTTTTCAACTTCAAAACAGCAAATTGCGAACTATGTTCATATTGATTGCTGTTTCACAATTTTTTTAGATATCGTTAATTTAATTGTTACACCAGGTCTCAATACAATTAATTCTTGCTTCTGATTTTTAAAAAATCCAGTTGAATTTACTGAATTTTCAGATATCTGAATTTGAAAAACAATTTCCTGTCGTGAAATATTAATGATATATTGCATTTCGAAAACCTAATTCAATTAATAAAATGATTCAATTTTTAAAAAGAAAAGTTGCCTGCTTAAAAACATTGACATATTTGGCAATTTTATGTTTTTCAATGCTCCTTTTATCCTGCAATATCAAAGTAAAAACAAACTCAAAACAAATGCTTTTTGGAGATACAACCCGCCGTGGAGTGCCGTTTTCAAAAGATCCGCATGTTGTAAAATTTGAGGGCGAATACATTATGTATTATTCAATTCCACCAATTGAAAACAATAAAGACCCGATGAATGGCTGGGGAATTGGAATTGCAAAAAGCGCTGATTTAATCGAATGGAAAGCCGTTGGTGCAATATCACCATTTGGTGAATATGACAAAAAAGGATTGTGCGCGCCATGTGCTTTGGTAATCGAAGGCAAAATAAACCTCTTTTTTCAAACCTACGGAAATGGTAAAAACGATGCAATTTGCCACGCAGTTTCTACCGATGGAATTCATTTTGAACCCAACCCAACCAACCCGGTTTTTCATCCGTCGGGCGACTGGACAAGCGGCCGTGCCATTGATGCGGAAGTGATAAAATTCAACGATAAATATTTGCTCTATTTTGCCACACGTGACACCGCAATGCAAATTCAAATGCAGGGTGTTGCAAGTGCGCCTGCTAACACAAATTTCAATCGTGAAGACTGGACTCTGCTGGCTGACCAACCAATTCTTGTGCCCAAATTTCCATGGGAAGGAAAATGTGTTGAAGGTGCGTCAGTTATCCGGCGTGGCGACAGTTTATTTATGTTTTATGCCGGTGCTTACAACAATGCGCCGCAGCAGGTTGGTGTAGCTAAAAGCACCGATGGCGTAAAATGGGAACGACTGAGTAATAAACCGTTCCTTGTTAATGGCGATCCGGGCGAATGGAATGCTTGTGAATCAGGCCATCCTCATATTTTTTTAGATGACGATGGACGGACATACCTGTTTTTTCAGGGAAATAACGACTTTGGAAAAACATGGCAAATTTCTCAAAAGGAAGTAATTTGGGATGAAAACGGACCGAAATTGAAATAAACGTATTTATAAACCAATTAAACTATGAAATTAAAAAACCTGTTTCTCTTTGTTTTTGCAGCGCTACTTTTCGTTTTTACTTCATGCAACCAAAAACAAAAAACCGGCGAAATTGCAACCACAGTTTCACGTCCGGATTTAAGTGCTAAAAACAGTTTTTACCCGGGTAACCGCGCACCCCTGCAACCTGCAAATTTTATCAAACTTCCAATGGGAAGCATTCAACCCGAAGGTTGGATTTTAAAATTGCTCGAACTTCAAAAAAATGGTTTGTGCGGCAACCTCGGCGAAATTAGTGCATGGCTCGATAAAAAAGACAACGCGTGGCTTTCTGAAGGCGGCGACCATGGCTGGGAAGAAGTACCCTACTGGTTACGTGGTTATTCCGACATGGCATTTATTTTCGATGATCCTGAAATGAAAAAGGAAGCAATGGTTTGGATTGAAGCAATTATAGCCAGTCAAAAAGAAAATGGCTGGTTTGGTCCGGGTTACATTGCACACGGAACAAATGATAAACTTGATTTCTGGTCGAATATGATTGTGCTTTTTACACTTCAAAATTATTACGAATACACAGGAGATAATCGGGTAATTGATTTAATGACAAGATATTTTGCCTTTGAACTGTCTGTTCCCGATGAAGATTTCCTCAAAAGCTACTGGCAAAACAGTCGTGGCGGCGATAATTTGTACAGTGTTTACTGGTTATACAACCGTACCGGAGATAAATGGCTGCTCGAACTGGCGGAAAAAATCCACCGCAACACTGCCGACTGGGCGCAAAAATCAACGCTTCCAAACTGGCACAATGTTAATATTGCACAATGCTTTCGCGAACCTGCAACCTGGTACATGCAAACAGGTGACTCTGCACAACTTTATGCTACATATAATGATTATTACCTCATTCGCCGTACTTTCGGACAAGTTCCGGGCGGAATGTTTGGCTCCGATGAAAATTCAAGATTGGGTTACATTGATCCACGCCAGGGAACAGAAACCTGTGGTTTTGCCGAGCAAATGACTTCCGACGGTATTCTGACCCGAATATCAGGAGACCCGCTGTGGGCTGACAATTGCGAAGACGTGCTGTTCAATAGCTTTACCGCAGCATTTACCACTGATATGAAAGCTTTACGTTACATTACCTGTCCCAACGGAGTTACAGCCGATGCTGAAAACCACAGTCCGGGCATCGACAACCGCGGGCCGTTTCTAACCATGAACCCGTTCAGCAGCCGTTGTTGCCAGCACAATCACGGGCACGCACTACCCTACTATTTGCAGAATCTTGTAATGGCCAGCAACGACAACGGTTTGGCAGCAATTATGTACAATTCATGTAAAACAAAAGCTAAAGTTGGCGATGGTACTGAAATTACTTTGATTGAAGAAACCAATTATCCTTACGAGGAAGAAATCCGTTTTACTTTGCAAACCGCACAAAATGTGAAATTCCCACTTTATTTCAGGGTTCCGGGCTGGTGTAAAAATGCTGCAATTGAACTAAATGATAAAAAATTAAATCTAACATCAAATGCCGGAGAATACATTCGCATTGAACGTGAATGGGCAGATGGTGACAAAATAAAATTAAACTTACCAATGGAATTAGGTATCCGTAGCTGGCAGATAAATCAGAACAGTATTTCGGTAGATTACGGACCACTCACTTTTTCATTAAAAATAGAAGAAGAATACAATAAGATCAACAGTATTGAATCCGCAATTGGTGATTCAAAATGGCAAGCCGATGCAGACCCCGAAAAATGGCCGGCTTTTACAATTGATGCAAAAAGTCCCTGGAATTATGGTTTAACTGCCGATTTACAAAATCCTTCCAAATCATTTCAGATTGTAAAAAAGGAATGGCCAACTGATAATTATCCTTTTTCGCCTGAAAACACACCGATTGAAATAAAAGCGAAAGGTCGGCGTATTCCTCAGTGGACAATCGATAAATTTGGTCTTGTTGATGTTCAGCCGCTTTATCCTGTAAAAACAGGCGAACCGGTTGATGATATCACGCTGATTCCAATGGGAGCCGCACGTTTGAGAATTTCTGCCTTTCCAGTTATTAATTAATATAAAAACAAAACATTATGAAAAATCTTGTATTATTATGTGTAATCTGTTTCTGTACAGTTACCTCATTTTCTCAATCAAAATTTAATGGATTGGAAATGAACATGGGAAATTTATATCGCATGTCTGATGCAAAAACCCGATCTATCAGTCCGGAAAATTTCACCGGAGAAAAGGGAAAAGGTGGAATGGCTACTTTGGATGACAAAGACATCCGGAACAAAGCCAATGCTTCAAATGCTGCACGCGATTTGGGGCAGGGATGGAAAGTAAATCCATTTATAATTATTAAACCCGGAGAAACTTTTACACTTGCTGAAATTGAAGGACCAGGTGCCATTCAGCATATTTGGATGACCCCGACAGGTAATTGGAAATTCTCGATAATCAGAATGTATTGGGACGATGAAACCGAACCATCGGTAGAATGCCCGGTTGGCGATTTTTTTGCAATGGGCTGGAACCAGTATGCACCATTAAATTCACTGGCGGTTTGTGTTAATCCGGGCAGTGCTTTCAATTGTTACTGGGCGATGCCATTCCACAAAAAATGCCGGATCACAATGGAAAATATAAATGATAAAGATGAGATGAGACTTTATTATCAAGTCGATTATACATTGACGGAAGTACCCGATGATGCTGCATATTTCCATGCACAGTACCGCAGGTCGAACCCCAATGAAACTTCGGTTTACACAATTCTTGACAATGTTAAAGGTAAAGGCCAGTTTGTAGGTGTTTATATGGCCTGGGGTGTGAACAATAACGGCTGGTGGGGCGAAGGTGAAATCAAGTTCTTTATGGATGGCGATACAGAATTTCCAACCATTTGCGGAACTGGAACCGAGGATTATTTCTGCGGATCATACAATTTCGACAGAGATGGCCAGTACAAGGAATTTTGCACACCTTATTCAGGTTTGCACCAGGTAATCAGGCCCGACGGAGCTTACCGCTCGCAGCAGCGTTTCGGACTTTACCGCTGGCATATTCTTGACCCAATCCGTTTTGATAAAGATTTGAAAGTAACTATCC
This sequence comes from Draconibacterium sp., assembly GCA_035391305.1. Taxonomy (GTDB): domain Bacteria; phylum Bacteroidota; class Bacteroidia; order Bacteroidales; family Prolixibacteraceae; genus Draconibacterium. The sequence goes on along the minus strand of DAOPKR010000082.1, from coordinate 13,139 downwards.
AGGATTTAGGCTGGCGGCATGGCGGAAGATATTTACCGCAGAAATCAGACATTTCTTCAGTAGCATTCTGGTATCAAACCAATCCGCACACAAAATTTCCGAAGTTGCCAAAATGGGAAGAAATTGAAGTAAATTGAAATACCTTACTGACAGGAATTCAAACATATTTAATTAAAATCAGAATCTTTGTTTTTTACTTTGTTTGAATTCCTGTCTGCTTTTACTACAATATATTTAGAGCAAACTTTACTTTTCAATTTGAAATAATATGATGCTAAAAACGATATTTACTCTTTTCATATTTATCACATTAACATTCTCAGGAAATTGTGGAATACTGACCAATGACACGGTAAAAACCACCCTTAAAAATCCGCTTTGGGACGGTGCTGACCCCTGGATGATAAAGCATGACAATGAATACATTTATTGTTTTTCATCAAAAAATTCAATTTTTGTTTCACGATCAAAATACATAACAAAAAAAGGAGAGTTAAAACAAATCTGGAGTGCTCCTGCAACCGGTTGGAACAGTAACTGCGTTTGGGCACCCGAAATTCATTTTGTTGATGGGCACTGGTATGTTTATTATGCAGCAGGAGAATCGGGGCCACCTTTTATCCATCAGCGAACCGGTGTTTTGCGTTCGAAAACCAGCGACGTGTTTAGCGCTTACGAAGATATGGGAATACTGAATACAGGCGATTTTCCTGATGATTTATCGAAAAATGTGTGGGCAATTGATATGACTATTTTGGAGCACAAAGGAAAATTGTTTGCCATTTGGTCGGGTTGGACCAAACAAAAAGATACCGATGCAACACCGCAACATTTGTATATTCAGGAGATGGAAAATCCATATACTTTAAAGGGAAAAAGGGTTTTACTGTCGTCGCCTGAAGAAAGTTGGGAAACAGGCGGCCCGTTAAATTTGAACGAAGGTCCCGAAATCCTCAAAAACGGGGAGCATATTTTTATTGTTTATTCATGCCGCGAATCATGGCTGAAAGAATACCGGCTGGGAATGCTTCAATTAAACAATCCAAATGGTGATTTACTCGATCCTGAAAGCTGGACTAAAAAAGGCCCTGTTTTCCAGGGAAATTCACAGGTTTTTGGTGTCGGACATTGTTCGTTTGTAAAATCGCCCGACAACACCGAGGATTGGATAATTTATCATTCAAAAAAAACAACCGATCCCGGCTGGAATCGTGATGTACGTACACAGACTTTTACATGGAATGCAGATGGTACGCCCAATTTTGGTGAAGCAATTCCTGCAGGGAAAGAAATCAGGAGACCCTCTGGTGAAATTGAAATTGAAAAAAATGAATTGAAATGAAATTCAGTATCCCAATTATTTTTACATTTTTTCTGCTTTTTGGATGTCATCAACAAATGAAAAAAACTGACGAACGTCCCAATATCATGATAATAATGCTTGACGACATGGGCTATTCTGATTTGGAATGTTACGGTGGCGAAATACAAACACCAAATATGGATTATCTGGCCGTTAAAGGAGTCCGGTTTACACAAATGCACAACTGTGCAAGGTGCTGCCCTACCCGCGCTTCATTGTTGACAGGTCATTATCCGCAACAGGCTGGAATAAACGGAATGGGTGTTAACCTGAGTATGAACACTGCAACAATTGCCGAAGTTTTGAAACAGGCGGGCTACCACACCGGCATGACAGGTAAATGGCATCTTTCACAAACCAAACCGCTGGAAAATCCAGACGCTCAATTGCAATGGCTGGCAAACCGCACTAACAACGGGCCGTTTTCACCATTAGAAAACTACCCGTGCAACCGTGGTTTCGAAGAACATTGGGGCGTAATTTGGGGAGTTGTAAATTATTTCGACCCATTCAGCCTTGTACACAACGAAACCGAAATTGACACAGTTGCCGATAATTTTTATATGACTGACTTTATCACTGAAAAATCAATAGATTTAATTGAAAGTTATTCAAAAGATGACAAACCTTTTTTTCTGTATGTTGCCCACACTGCACCTCACTGGCCGTTACACGCATTGCCCGAAGACATCAGAAAATATGAGAATACCTACAAAAAAGGTTGGGATGTCATTCGTTTGGAACGTTATAAAAGAATGATTGAATTGAATTTGATTGACAGTTTAACGTACCCGCTGCCTGAAAATTCGTCGGGTAAAATGTGGGACGACTGTAACGAAAAAGAGAAGGAAGCTGCCTGTATGGCTGTTCATGCAGCTATGATAGACCGTGCCGACCAGGGTATTGGTAAAATCATCGGCAAACTGAAAGAAACAGGTCAATATGAAAATACTGTAATTTTTGTCCTTTCCGACAATGGCGCTTCATACGAACGTGGCTACCCACCTGGCTTCGACCGTCCGGGATTTACCCGCGATTCAACATTAATAGAATACAACTCCGATAATCCAGGTGATGAAACTACATGGAATTATATTGGCAATGCATGGGCAAGCGCTTCAAATACTCCGTTCAGATACTGGAAAATGCAATCCTACGAAGGAGGAACCGCAACACCATTAATCATTCACTGGCCTGCAAAACTGGTTAATTACGAAAATTCAATAAACCGGGGAATTGCGCATGTAATTGATATTCTTCCGACCTGCATTGAACTTGCAAAAGCTAATTATCCGGCAGAAATAAATGGCAAAAAAACGAACCCGCCTGCAGGAAAAAGTTTGCTTCCGGTTCTGCTGAATAACGAAATGACTACGCATGACACCCTTTATTGGGAACATGAACGTGGAAAAGCAATCCGTACCGGCGATTGGAAGCTTGTAGCCTTGCCCGGTAAAAATTGGGAGTTGTATAATTTAACTGACGATCATACTGAAACCAATAATCTTGCGGAAAAATTCCCTGAAAAAGTTAATGAAATGAACGCTGCCTGGACAGTTTGGGCAAATGATATGAAAATTACTGAATGATTTACTTTCTTCATCCTGACAGCCTCACCCGTCTTGTCAGCGTTTAAAAAACTGAAAAAACAGAACACATCTCAAATTCAAAGAACTTGATCTAATTAAAAGCTTAACTTTGAAAATTTATATAAATAACCAAATTAATTTGAAAAAATGAAACTGATAAAATCATTAATGATTTCGCTTGCAGCCGGAACTATGATTTTTGGATGCACACAAAAACCGGTTGAACCCAAAACCTGTGGCGGTTTAAACGCGGAAAATTTTGTGACCACTGTTAACGGAAAACAAACAGGGTTATATGTTTTACAAAACGGCGATATTTGCGCTGCCATTACAAACTACGGCGGACGCATTGTAAGTTTGATGGTTCCCGATAAAAATGGTGTGTTGGGTGACATAGTTCTGGGATTCGGCAGCATCGAAGGATATTTGAATGCCCACGAAACTTTTCATGGTGCGTTGATTGGCCGCGTTGGAAACCGCATTGCCAAAGGAAAATTTACTTTGGATGGCGTTGAATACACCCTTCCCATAAACAATGCCCCCAACTCATTGCATGGCGGTCCCGAAGGTTTTCACAATCAGGTGTGGGATGTAAAATCGGCCAATGATACAAGCATTGTTATTACTTATTTATCAAAAGATGGTGAAATGGGCTACCCCGGAAATCTTGATGTTCAGGTAACATACACTTTAACTTCGGCCAACGAACTGACTATTGATTACCTTGCCACAACCGACAAAAGTACGCCTGTAAACCTTACAAATCATGCCTTTTTTAATTTGGCAGGCGACAAATACGGAACTATCAACAATCATATTTTAACATTGAATGCTGATTTACTGACAGCAGTGGATTCTACCCTGATTCCGCTTGGCGAAAATGTTCCTGTTGAAGGAACACCCTTTGATTTCAGGCAACCAAAAGCAATCGGACAAGATTTGGCAATGGAAAACGAAGACGAACAATTGATTAACGGAAAAGGTTATGACCACAATTTTGTACTCAACAAAACTGCACCGGGCGAAATGACTTTGGCTGCAACTGTTGTTGAACCCGAAAGTGGCCGTAAAATGGAAATTTTCACAAAAGAACCTGCAATACAGTTTTACGGTGGCAATTTTATGGATGGCGCTGATGTCGGAAAACATGGAAAATCGTTTGATTATCGTGAGTCGTTTGCGCTGGAAACCCAGCACATTCCTGATTCGCCAAACCAACCACAATTTCCGAGTGTGATATTAAATCCTGGAGAAAAATACCAAACCAGTTCAATCTATAAATTTAGCGTTGTGGAATAACTAATAATTTTCTGTGAATCTGTGGCAAAAAATTGACTGAAGATTTGCCACTGATTCACAGATTTTTTTCAGCATCCCCACTCCAACAAAACTACTTTACTCTCTAATTTTCAATTATGAAGTCATTTTATTACGTCACTTTCTTCATCGTTTTGTTTTCATCCTGCACGCAATCAACCAAAAAGGAATCGGAAAATTTTTATAAAAACCCGGTGATTGCAGGCGATATTCCCGATCCGTCAATTATTCGTGTTGAAAATGATTATTATGCGGTGGGCACAAGCTGCGATTTTGCTCCCAACTACCCCATTTACCATTCAACAGATCTGGTAAACTGGACACGCATCAGCTCAGTTTTTTCAGAACCACCAGCCTGGACTTCCGATGATTTCTGGGCGCCGGAAATTTCATACAGAAACGGCACTTTTTACGTGTATTACACAACAAAACACAGGGACAACCGGATTGCCTGCATCGGTGTTGCCACAACTACCGATATTCGAAAAGGTTTTACCGACCATGGAATTATAATCGAATGGGGCGAGGAAGCCATTGATGCCTTTGTTTTTCAGGATGACGACGGAAAATTGTATATAACCTGGAAAGCTTATGGTTTAACAGAAGGACGCGATATCGAAATTCTTGCTTCGGAATTGAGTGCCGATGGATTGAGTTTGGTGGGAGAACATTTTACCTTAACCGACTTTTCAACAGGTTGGAAAGGTGCCGGCGATGAAGGAGAGTGTATCGTAAAACGCAACGGGTATTATTATATGTTTTATTCAGTTGGCGGCTGCTGCGACAATCGTTGCGATTACCGGGTAAAAGTTGCCCGCTCAAAAAACCTTCGCTCAGGCTGGGAACAGTTTGCCGATCCCATTTTGCAGGGCAGCGAAACGTGGAAATGTACAGGCCACGGAACCTTGGTATCAACACCCGATAACCGCGATTTTTACTTGTACCATTCCTATAATGCCACTGATTTCGAATTTATGGGGCGACAGGGAATGCTCGATGAATTGTTTTGGGATAAAACCACCGGATGGCCATATTTCAAAAATGGAATGCCTTCCGACAGTGCAAGAATGCCTTTCGCGAATACCCGGCAAAATCGCGATTCAATTTGGTTTGATGATTTTTCAATACAAACCAATCTTGCTTTTTTTGAATGGGACGTTCTTGTTCCAAAACCAAATACTGAAATTAAAGACGGTTTATTGAATATCACCTCAAATCACAAAGGCATCAGCTTTTTGGGATTACGTCCAAAAGATGGTGATTACATTTTAACCTCTGAAGTAATTTCAGCAAACCATGGTGGAATCGGAATTTACAGTAATCAAAATACTTCGCTTTCGCTGACAATTGAAAAATCGGAATTGTTCTTAACGAAAGTAATTAATGGCGAAAAAGAGATTCTGTCAAAGGAAAAAATCACTGAAAATGAATCGGTTTATTTAAAAATAGAAGCTTCAAAAGGAAGATATTTCCATTTTTTCTGGTCTGAAAACGGAGAGGATTGGATACCTGTAAAAGCTGCCGATGATTTTCAAATTGACGGGTCGTACCTCGCACAATGGGGATTTTCTCCACGGGTTGGCTTTATTTTAAACGGAGAAGAAGGCTCAAGTTCCTCCTATTCGGAATTGAAGATTGAATACAAACATTTCAAATAAATAATAATGAAACTATATTCTGTTTACTATATAGTGCTTGCAATATTTTTATGCAACACAGGCATTGTTGCGCAGGAAAAATCGGGCAACCCTGTTTTTAAAGGCTGGTATGCTGATCCCGAAGGAATAATTTTTGACAATGAATATTGGATCTACCCCACCCTTTCCGGTGTTTATGGCAAACCCGACAAACCGTCGAAATTAACTGCCCAACAACTGGAAGCTCAGAAAAAGACTATCAACAAACAGTACCTGGAACAAACATATTTGGATGCGTTTTCATCGACAGATTTGGTAAACTGGAAAAAACACCCGCACGTTCTGGATATCAAAGACGTAAAATGGGCTGCTTTCTCACTCTGGGCGCCATCAATTATAAAGGCAAATAATCAGTATTACCTGTTTTTTGGGGCAAACGATATTCAAAACGACAACGAATATGGCGGAATTGGTGTTGCCGTTTCCAAAAAACCCGGCGGTCCGTTTAAAGATGCACTGGGCAAACCACTGATAAACAAGTTTTACAACGGTGCGCAACCTATC
>DAOPKR010000082.1:2212-6569 GCA_035391305.1 Draconibacterium sp. | reverse complement strand
AGATGCACTGGGCAAACCACTGATAAACAAGTTTTACAACGGTGCGCAACCTATCGATCAGTTTATTTTTCATGACGACGACGGTCAGTATTACCTGTATTACGGGGGTTGGCGGCATTGCAACGTGGGCAAAATGAACCCTGATTTACTGAGTTTCAAAACCTTTGACGATGGTGAAACATTTAAGGAAATTACTCCAGAAAATTATGTTGAAGGTCCGTTTATGTTTAAACGCAACGGTAAATATTATTTTATGTGGAGCGAAGGTGGCTGGGGCGGCCCAAATTATTCAGTGGCTTATGCAATTGCCGATTCGCCGCTTGGGCCGTTCAACCGAATTGGCAAGATTTTGCAGCAGGACCCTGAAGTTGCTACCGGCGCGGGCCATCATTCTGTAATCCATATTCCGGATACTGACGATTATTACATTGTTTACCACCGTCGTCCGCTAACCGAAACCGATGCCGCCCATCGCGAAACCTGCATCGACAGGATGTATTTCGATGAAAACGGGAAAATTTTGCCCGTGAAAATTACAAAGGAAGGAGTTGAAAAGCGGGAATTAAAATAAGCAAAGCCCGAAGGGCTGACTTGATTATAGAAAACAAATTCACATGCGGAACACAACCCGGAACGGGTGACATATAAATAATACAATTATGAAAATGGAAATTTCACCCTTTCAGGGTTTTGGGAAAATGCACAAAATTTTTTCTATAATCCTACCATCCTTTCGGGATTTCACTTTCAATTTTAAAACTTGATTCAAATAAATAAGTACAAACGTATTAATAACTTAAAAAAACGATGAACAAAACAATTCTAATTTTTGCAATGAGTCTTTTAATCTCAAACGCATTTGCACAATGGCAACCTGCGGGCGATAAAATTAAAACCACCTGGGCCGAAAAAATCGACGTAAATAATGTCTTGCCTGAATATCCGCGGCCAATGATGGAACGTGCCGACTGGCAAAACCTGAACGGGCTTTGGGAATACGCAATTGTAAAAGCAGGTTCGGCTGAACCGGCAAATTTCGACGGTAAAATTCTTGTGCCCTTTGCAGTTGAATCAAGTCTTTCGGGAGTAATGAAAACCGTTGGCGACGAAAACGAACTGTGGTACAAACGCTCGTTTACTATTCCGGCAAACTGGAAAGGGAAAAAAGTAATGCTGAATTTTGGAGCCGTTGACTGGCGCTCTGAAATTTATATCAACGATATAAAAGTGGGTTCGCACCAGGGTGGTTATACGCCATTTTCGTTTGATGCAACGCCGTTCCTCAACAAAACCGGCGAACAAAAACTTGTAGTAAAGGTTTGGGATCCGTCAGACAAAGGTTTCCAGCCACGTGGAAAACAAACAAGCCGCCCCGAAGGAATTTGGTACACACCGGTTACAGGAATCTGGCAAACCGTTTGGATGGAACCGGTAGCAGAAAAATTTATTAAAAATGTACGCTCTGTTTCAAATATCGACAATAGCAGTTTAAATGTTGAAGTTTCAACCTGCGCAACTACTTACGCCGATTTGTATGAAGTTATAATCTTTGACGGCGGCAAACAAATCGCTTCGGCAAAAGCATCAACCGGTCAAGCAGTAAATATTTCAATCCAAAATCAGAAGTTATGGGATACAGAAAATCCGTTTTTATATGATATGAAAGTGAGATTAATCAGCGAAGGAAAAGTTGTTGATGAAGTGAACAGCTATTTTGCGATGCGCAAAATTTCGTCAAAACGCGATGAAAACGGGATTGTGCGTTTGCAACTGAATAACAAAGACCAGTTTCAGTTTGGCCCGCTCGACCAGGGTTGGTGGCCCGATGGATTATACACTGCCCCAACCGATGAAGCATTGAAATATGACGTTCAGAAAACCAAAGATTTTGGGTTCAACATGATCCGTAAACATGTGAAAGTAGAACCTGCGCGCTGGTACACCCACTGCGACCAGCTTGGTGTTTTGGTGTGGCAGGATATGCCCAGCGGCGACCGCTCTCCCCGCTGGCAAATGCATGAATATTTCGATGGAACAGAGCTGAAAAGAACTGCCGAATCGGAAGCCAATTACCGCGCTGAATGGAAAGGTATTATGGACCTTTTATTTTCGCATCCGTCGATAGTGGTTTGGGTGCCGTTTAACGAAGCCTGGGGACAATTTAAAACTGCAGAAATTGTTGAATGGACAAAAACCTACGACCAGAGCCGCCTTGTAAATCCGGCCAGCGGAGGAAACCACTACACAGTTGGCGACATGCTCGACCTGCACAATTACCCAGGCCCCAACATGTATTTGTATGATGCACAACGTGCGACTGTTTTGGGCGAATATGGAGGAATTGGCCTCGCGCTGGAAGGCCACCTCTGGAAAACTGATAAAAACTGGGGATATGTTCAGTTTAAAAATTCAAAGGAAACTACCGACGAATATGTGAAATACGGCGAACAACTCTATAAAATGATAAAAGCCGGATTTTCTGCTGCCGTTTATACACAAACTACCGATGTGGAAGGCGAAGTAAACGGTTTGATGACCTACGACCGAAAAGTGATTAAACTGGAAGAAAACAGGGTAAAGGAAATCAATAAAAAAATAGTGAATTCACTTGCTGATTAGAACCTGAAGGATTTCATTGCACAAGTCAGTGCTTCGGGAATTCAAATTGAAAGGACAATTTTTATCTGCCATGCTGAACTCAGGTTACATGGAAGATAAAGATTGTCCTTTTTATTTTGCAGAAATTAATTAACCGGGAGTGCGCTGCCAACCGGGATATCGCAACGGTGAAACGGCTGTCCGTGCGGCGGATTCAATTTTGGAGGAGTTCCGCTTGCTACAATTGGTGCAGTTGTATTATTTGTCCGCTGATTATTCAAGCGGGCAGCATTTTCAAGAGTTGGCGCCATTCCTGTTCGGTTTACCGGTGTTGCAGGTTTTATTTGCGCTGATTTGGTTGGGGCAACCGAATTGAGTGGACTGCCAACCGGAATATCGCAACGATGGAATGGCTGACCGTGCGGTGGATTCAGTTCAGGAGGAGTTGCGGCCGTATTCACAACAGCCGTTTCTTTTGGTGTTTCAGTTGCCTGAACAGTATCGGAAACCAGCGAAATTGTTGCCGAAGTATCCGTTTTTAACATTGTTTGCGGCACCTGGTTTTGTTCCTGAACCGTTACCTTTTTTGATTCTTTTTGCACAGGTGAGCAGGAAATCATTGTTCCCAAAACAACCGTTGTAATTAAAATAATGGCTTTATTCATTTTGAATTGATGCTGTAAGTTTCTCATAATTATTCTTTGTTTTAAGAACGTGTAAGCAGTCGAATTGTTTATTTCAGCTTCAAACCGGGAAAATTTTCAATGCGCCTCTATGCGCTAAGCGGTTCGAAACCGCTTAGCGTTTTTGGGACAGGTTTTCGAAACCGGAGGATTAACATGTTTATTTAAATGTTATGGAAATTAAAGGGTACAATACCCGTCCTGCTGAGAGTTGACCCGTCCTGCCAGGGGTTCTGGCGTCCTGCTGCTCTTGTTACCGTCCTGCTGAAGATTTGGCTGCCCTGCTAAAAATATTGGTTCCCTGCTTAGCAGGGAGGCTCTACCTACCCGCAGGGAAGCATCAACCATCGGCAGGGAAGGTATAATTACCGGCAGGGAAGCCCCATCATGCAGCAGGACGGGAGATCCAACGGCAGGGAAGCAATATTTTGCGGCAGGGAGCCAATATTATCAGCAGGAAGCACCCCATACCCGCAGGACGTGATCCATTTCATTGATTATAGAGTTTTCCAATCCGGAGGATTGGCATGTTTATAGGAATGGCAAGGAAGGAGAAAGGTACGACCCCGGCCGGGGTCGAATGTTGCGTTACAGCATATTTTTCTGTAAACATGTGACAGCTCTGCCGTCAGATTTCATGAATTGTTCCTCCAATTTTCTCAATCTTTTTCACCGTAGGTTAACCCAACAACTTATATTCCTGTAAATATTTTTACGGTTTGATTTTCCCAAACAACCCAATCAATTTTGTATTCAGAATATTTTTGATTTCAGCTTCGTTTTCGCCGATGGGTTTTACCGGGACTAAATCCATTACTTCGTCAGGAGCTAAATCCGATTTGTAATAAAGTTTCCATGCTTTTTTCAAAGTCTGCTGAACCGCTTTTTTTGCCTCCTTTTCCGACAGCCCTGTTTCAAGTGCAATCTTTTCCATTTCCTGCCACTGAAACCAGAAATAGGTAGGCAGCATTGCCGAAACAATGGCGTAACCTTCGAGTTTTGCTTCTTCAATTTCGAAGGTTTTACCCAGCTTTTTTAACAGTTTCAGGATTTTTTTCTTCTCATTTTTATCCATT
>DAOPKR010000082.1:0-2112 GCA_035391305.1 Draconibacterium sp. | reverse complement strand
AGCCAGTTTTTCCAATGTGTCGGCATTTGGGTCGAATACTTTTACTGATTGAAATGACAAACCAGCATTTTGGAATCCCTGAAGGAAAATTTTTGTGATACGGCCTCCGCCGATAAATCCGATTGTAGTTTTCATAACTTCATGATTTTATAGTATGGTGAAATCCTGTTCATACGAATATTTTTGTTCAGTTTGCCAGAAGTTATAGTAGTTGATGTTTTTTGTTGTTCTGAAGTTTTCATTATAAAACAAGGTTAAAAATGGTTCCCAGAATGATGATAAAAAACGCGATTGTGCCAAAGAAGATCCCGATGAGTTTCCACTGCATTACTTTTTTTAGCAAGGTTGCTTCGGGCAGCGACAAACCAACAACGGCCATCATAAACGCGAGTGCGGTTCCTATTGGAACTCCTTTCGCCACAAAAACCTGGATGACCGGCACAATCCCGGCTGCGTTGGCATACATGGGAACCGCCAGAATTACGGCAAGCGGCACAGCATACCATTTGTCTGCTGAAAGATATTCAGTAAAGAAATTTTCGGGAACATAACCGTGCATTGCCGCTCCAATCGCAATTCCGATAATTACATACAGCAACACTTTCTGCACAATTCCCCAACCTTCGCGAATGATAATGGGCAGCCTGTCGATAAATGGTGTTTTATCTGTTTCCCATTGTTCTGCTTCCTCCTCCGAACTGGCCTGAATTTGCCTGACCCAATCCGATAAAAAACGGTCGAGATTCATTTTTCCCAACAAAAAACCACCAAATGTGCCAAGAAAAATTCCGCTAACGGCATATATAAATGTTACTTTCAAGCCAAACAAACCAAGGAACATTGCAACTGCCACCTCGTTTACAAGCGGCGAAGTAATTAAAAACGAAAATGTAACTCCCAACGGGATTCCACCTTTTACAAATCCGATAAAAAGTGGAATTGAAGAACAGGAACAAAACGGTGTGATGGCGCCAAAAAATGAGGAAAACAGGTATTGCAGCCCATACATTTTTTTTGTTGTCAGATAAATTCGTAACCTGTCAACAGGAAAATACGCATTTACAAGCCCCATCAGCGAGCTGATAAGAAACAGTAGAATCAGAATTTTGATGGTATCGTAAATAAAAAAGTTGATGGATGTACCCAGATGCGAATCAGGATTTAAGCCAATCAACATGTAAGTAACATAATCAACAAGCGGTTGCAGAAAATAATAAAGTGCGATCAAAGCCGGCAGGATTACTGCAACTGATATAATCAACCTGATTTTTTTGTTTTTCTTCATGAATAAATCTGTAGCGTTGTTCGATAAAATAGGATTAGTTGGATTAAACTATTTTAAAAGAACACCCTGATAATATAATAGATGCCAACAACGATAAACAATACTGCAATCACGCGACGAAACCAGATTTCAAAGTTTTTCATTTTATTGTAAACCCCACCGATGGAACCAATTGAGAAGGCAAGTATCCAGGCAAAAACAATAACCGGAATTCCGGTTGCAATGGCAAAAACTATGGGCAGGTACAAACCTGAAGCGCTGGCAACTGTTATTGGTACAAGCATCCCGAAATATAGCACTCCGCTGTATGGGCAGAATGCCATCGCGAAAATCATTCCCAGTAAAATGGCATCAAAAAATCCCCAGCTTGATTTATTTTCCATTCGCGTGGTGAGTCCGCTTAATCCCGGAAATTTCAATTTTAAAATATCCAGCATAAACAATCCGATAATAACCAACAGCGGGCCTAATATTTTTTCGCCGTAGAGTTGAAACAAACCGGAAAACCTGAACTGGTCGGCACCCAAATAAATAATCAGTGCAATACCAGTATATGAAATTGCACGGCCAAGCGTGTATAACATACCATTTACAAAAACACGGCTGCGGTTTTCAATGTCTTTGCTGATAAATCCTACTGCTGTAATATTTGTGGCCAGCGGACAAGGACTGATGGCTGTCATAAAACCCAGTACAAATGCCGTTACCCATGGCATAGTAGTGTTTTCAAGTAAATTGGTTAGAAATTCCATCAGAATGCGGTTTAATATTTCGTAAAGTTACTCACCCCCTGCCCCCTCAAGGGGGGAACAGTCGGTTAAGCTTTA